>NZ_DEPM01000005.1:0-137 GCF_002358775.1 Martelella sp. UBA3392 | reverse complement strand
TCTCTCCCGCTTGCGGGAGAGATGCCCCGAATGGGGCAGTGAGGGTGATGCAGTATCTCATCTCGTGAGGGCGTTTGAGGGGGAGTGTCTCCCCCCTCACTGTCGCTTTCGCGACATCTCTCCCCTCCGGGGCGAGA
>NZ_DEPM01000238.1:0-4785 GCF_002358775.1 Martelella sp. UBA3392 | reverse complement strand
GGTTGTGGCGATCGCAGTGTAGGGGAGACGGGCGCGGCCGTCACGGGCACTGAAGGAGACCCCGCTGTCGCGGGCCGCGATGGCGGCAATGGCAAAGACGAGGAGGCTGCCTAGACATGGCCAAGAAGAGAAAGGTTCGAAGCAAGGGCCCTGTCAAACGGCACCACCTTCGTCTTCGTCTTCGCCGTCTCCGTCACGCCCTTGCCGCCGCGCGAGCATTCGCTGAAGCGCAGTCGCGGTTGTCGTGAATTCCATGGCGCTTTTCGTGTTGGAGAATATTCCGGTGAACTCAGTGATCAGATCAGCCGCGCCTTCGATTGGCTCCGCCACGCCGTCCCCCATCTGCGACCTGGCGAAGTCCGCCGTCACTTGCAGCCTTTCGACCATTTCCTCCCTGGTAAGCAGGCCCTTGTCGATGAGCGCACCGGCCAGGCACACGAACATCATCGTGTGCCCCTGGATCAGCTCCTCGGTTTCTTCCAGCCAGTCGGATGACATCGGCTTTCCCCTCACTGTCGGTTGTGGCGATCGCAGTGTAGGGGAGACGGGCGCGGCCGTCACGGCACCCCTGCCTGTCGTGACGGCCCGTCTCAGCCCCGGCCGGGAGGCCCGGTGAGATGGCGCGGCACACGAACGATCCCCGGCAACTGGACCTTGAAAATTACTACATCGTGCCGCAGGCGCCCGAACCGTCGGCCGGGAGTCTGGCGATGGCGGCCGAGCTGTGCGCGGCGCTGTCACGGGCACTGAAGGAGACCCCGCTGTCGCGGGCCGAGGTGGCGGCGCGGATCAGCGATCTGACCGGGGACGTGATCACCGAGCCGATGCTCAACGCCTGGACGGCAAAGAGCCATGACCGCCACCGGTTTCCGTTCGAATACGCCGCCGCATTCGAGGTGGCAACGGACAGCACAGCGCTCCAGCACCTGCTGGCGGGCAAGCGCGGCAGTCTGGTGCTGGTGGGCAAGCAGGCGCGAGACGCGCGGCTGGGCCTGCTGCGCCGGAAGGTGGCCGAAATGCGCGCCGAGGAACGCGCCCTGATGCGGGAGCTGGACGCGGAATGATGACGCCCAAGGATATCAGCCCCGACGCCCCGGCGTCCATGAACAGGGACCGGCAGCCGGCCGGCCGGGAGGCCGCCGCCGCGCACTCAAAGCTGTTGGCCGAAAGCGAGCTGACCGAGGGCGAGTGGGAAGCGCTTCACGTCCTCGCGATGCTGTTCGAGAAATTCCCCGACATCGTCCGGATCATTCGATTGCTCGCCGACCGTCTGGAAGCCGGCGGAGATGGCCGATGACCGGCCAGTGGTTCAACGCCGCTGAGATCGCGGCAATGGATATTCCAGGCCTTCCTACGACCCAGCGACGGATAAAAGACAGGGCTGCCCGAGATTGCTGGGAGGAAAGACCTCGCCGCGCTGAACGCGGGGGCGTTGAATACCACACAACATCCCTCCCTCTTGAAGCCCGCCAGGAACTCGCCCGGCGCCACCTTCAAGAGGTTCACCCGTCCCCGCTGGACGTGGTTCCCGACGAACAGTTGAAAACAGCGCAGACCGGCCTTGCGCGGTTGGCCGAGACGAACGGCGCCGCCCGCGACCGTGCAGAGACGAAGCTTGCGCTTATCGCGACGTTCGAAGCTTGGCGAAAGGTTTCCGGCCTTGCGGTGAAGCCGGCGCGCACCGCCTTCGCGATGCTCTGGAACGAGCGCCAAATCCCGGCTCCGGACGCACTCTATTCCGCCATTCCGCAAACCTCGGATTCGACATTGCGGCGCATCCAGCAGCAACTCGGCTCCGAAGGCGCCGCACGCCTCGGCGGCAACCAGGGAAAGCACCGCAAGGGCGCCGGGGTGATCGACAGCGACGAAGACTTGCGGCAACTGATCCTCGGCATGATCAAGCTGTATCCGAAGGCGGATGGACAGGCGAAGAAGATCATGCGGGCGCTCCGGGCGCGGGAAAGTCAGTTCGAAAAGCTCCCGTCTTTCCGCTCGGTTCAGCGCTGGTTGCAGAACCACCGAAACCAATTCAAGCAAGAGCATCTGGCGCATTCAAATCCGGACGCATGGCGCAGCACCTACATGGCCGCGAGCGGGTCCGCGAGCGAGGGCATAGAGGTCATGAACCAGCTCTGGGAGCTGGACAGCACGCCGGGCGACGTGATCCTCGCGGACGGCAAGCGGCACGCCCTGATAGGCGCTATCGACGTCAAGACGCGCCAGCTCAAGGTGCTGGTTTCCCGCACGTCGAACTCGGCCGCTATCGCCGCGCTCACCCGGAACTGCCTCCTCGATTGGGGCGTGCCGAAGAAGGTAAAGACCGACCAAGGCGCGGACTATACATCCGTGTCCACCCGCGCCGTCTTCGAGTCTTTGGATGTAGATCAGGAACTTTGCCCGCCTTTCTCGCCCTGGCTGAAGCCGCATATCGAGCGGGCCTTCAGAACCCTCCTGCACGGGCTCTTTGAGCTGCTGCCGGGATATGTCGGTCACGATGTAGTCGAACGTCAGTCGATCGAGGCCCGCAATTCGTTCGCAGAGCGGATGATGAACAGGAAAGAGAAGCAATCGGTAACGATCGGCGCTCTTACGGCAGACGAGCTACAGGACCTTTGCGATCGCTGGATATCGCATGTGTACGAGCGCGAGCCGCACGGCGGGTTGAATGGCATGACGCCGTTCGAAGCGGCTGCTGCGGAAACGGGTCCGGTTCTGCGGATCGAAGACGAGCGGGCGCTTGACGTTCTCCTTCTGCCGGTCGCTCAAGGCAGTGGCTGGCGCCAAGTGCAGAAGAAGGGGATTTCGGTCGAGGCGATCCATTTCGACGCACCGGAACTTGGCGGATATGAAGGCCAGACCGTCCGCGTTCTCCTGGATCAGGCCGACGCCTCGGCGATCTACGTTTTCGAGGAAGCCGGGCCGTTCATATGCCGGGCCGTGGCTCCGGAGCGCGCC
Source organism: Martelella sp. UBA3392 (assembly GCF_002358775.1). Taxonomy (NCBI): domain Bacteria; kingdom Pseudomonadati; phylum Pseudomonadota; class Alphaproteobacteria; order Hyphomicrobiales; family Aurantimonadaceae; genus Martelella; species Martelella sp. UBA3392. The sequence continues at coordinate 1,830 of NZ_DEPM01000238.1, read as the reverse complement.
GGTGTATCCCGCACCGAGATTTCCCAGAAGCGGAAAGCGAACCAGCAAAAGAAGATCAAGGAATTCAAATCGGAACTTCGGCGGGCCGCATCGAATGCGCGGGTTGACGATATTGTCGGCGAGATCCTGGCCGATGCCAAAAACCGCGCCGACACGGTGACACCTTTCCCGAAACCGGCCATAGCGCACACCACACCCGAGATCGAGGAGGCAGGCCGCGCGGCCCGTGTTCACGAGGCACCGCTTGCCGAAATCCACACCCTGCCGGAACGCGCGGCCGACAAGCCCGTCGCGGGCGAGCGGACGGTGTTTGCAAGCGATGTTGATTACGCGGCCTGGCTGATCGGAAACCCCGATCAGGTGACCAGCGAGGACCGCGATTATTTCCGGGGAGCCCTGCGCACGCAGCGCATCCGGATGCTGTTCGATGCCCACGGCATCGATGCCGAAACCCTGCATGACCTTTTGGAGCGAAAAGATGCGAGGACAATTCGTACAGACGGCGAACGCGCGAGCGTTTCTTGAGGGCGTAACTGCCCTGAAGCTGCGGGGCGCGGACGAAGCCTGCCTGATGGTCGTTGACGGCCAGCCGGGGCTTGGCAAATCGCAGACGCTTAGCTGGTGGGCCACACAGACCGGGAGCCCGTTCCTGCGGGCCAAGGATCAATGGACGCCTAACTGGATGCTGCGGGAGCTGCTGCAAAGCCTCAACGTGTCCTATGAGCGCTCCTTCGAGCGCAACTACGGCCATGCGCTGCGCGCTCTCGGTGAGCGGCTGATGCATGCGCAAGCTCAGGACATGGAGCTTGGTGTAGTCATTGACGAAGCCGACCACGTTGTCAGCAAGGGCGCGCTACTGGAGACCCTGCGGGACCTCTCCGACACACTGGAAATTCCGTTCATTCTGGTCGGCATGGGGCAGATCCGGTCGAAGTTGAAGCGCTTCCCGCAGGTTTCCTCCCGCGTTGCTCAATATGTCCAGTTTAACCCGTCCGGCGCCGATGATGTCCGAGCCCTGGTGAATGCCTATTCAGCGGTCGAGATCGCACCGGATCTGATTGACCGGGTGGTCGAGCTGTCCGGCGGCAGGTTCCGCGAAGTCAAGGAAGCGATCGCCGCCATCAATCGTTTCGGCGCCCGGAACAAAGGGACCGTCACGATTGACGCCATGCGCGGGCAAACGCTGATGAACCAGCGTGAAACCGGCAAGCCGATCAAGGTGCTCTGATGACCGGTATCGCCACCACTCAAAACCGGATTATCGGCGTGCTTGAACCGGGCATTTGCCTGACAGCTGATGAGCTGTCGGAAAGACTGCCAGAGGTTGACCGGGGCGAGATCATCAAGAGCGTCGGGCGCATGTGCTCGCATTCCATTTGCGAGCGCGTGGAGCGCGGGTGCTACCAGCTCACGGACCGGGGCGTAGCGGTCAAGGCCGAGGGCAAGCCGCTGACCAGCGGGCCGCGCGGGCCGCATACCCGGAAGATCCGCAAAAATCGCAAGATGACATTTCGCGAACGGTGCTGGAACGCGATCCGGATCAAGAAAAAATTCACCCGCGATGACCTGGTGATGATGGCCGCGACAGGCGGCGAGAAAGACCCATACAGCAATGCTCTGAAATATATCAGCGCATTGGAGAAAGCCGGGTATCTGCGGCGACTTCCAAAGGAAATCGGCATCGCGCCAACCTCTAACGGCTTCGTCCGTTGGGCTTTGTTCGATCACATGAATACCGGGCCGGCCGCGCCGATCATCCGAACCAAGGGCGGCGGTATCTATGACCCGAACCGGGATGAGATTCTGGGAGGCGCCAATGGCTAGGCGCGG
>NZ_DEPM01000001.1:1349-31059 GCF_002358775.1 Martelella sp. UBA3392 | reverse complement strand
GCCGACCAAGGAATCGGGCTATTATCTTTCGGTCAATCGGGGAAAGCGCTCGGTCGCGCTGGACCTGAAATCGGAAGAGGGCCGCGCCGCCGTGCGCGCGCTCGCCGCCCGGTCCGATATCGTACTTGAGAATTTCAAGGCCGGAACACTGGAGCGGATGGGGCTTGGATATGAGGCTCTGCGGCAGGTAAACCCGCGCCTGATCTATTGCTCGATTACCGGCTTCGGCCTTACCGGACCGATGAAGGACGATGCCGCATACGACTTCATGATCCAGGCCATGGGCGGGCTGATGAGCGTAACCGGCGCGCCCGACGATACGCCCGGCGGCGGCCCGCAGAAGGTGGGCGTCCCGATCGTCGACATCATGACCGGCATGTATGCCACGATCGGGGTGCTGGCGGCGCTCGCCAATCGCGAGAAAACCGGCAAGGGCGATCATATCGACCTCGCCATGCTGGACGTCTCGGTGGCGATGCTCGCCAATCAGGCGATGAACTATCTGGTCTCGGGCACCCCGCCGGTCAGGCGCGGCAACCGGCATCCGAACATCCAGCCCCAGAATGTCTATCCGGTGGCCGACGGACACATCGTGCTGGCCGTCGGCAATGACGGACAGTTCCGCAAATTCGCCGAGGTGATCGGCATGCCGGAACTGGCCGACAATCCCGATTTCGCCACCAATCCCGGCCGGGTGGAAAACCTGCCCGCGCTGGAGGCGATCCTGCTTGAGGCGCTGGCGAAGAATGGCGTTGATCACTGGGTTGCGGCCTTCGCCAGGGCCGGCGTCCCCTCCGGGCCGATCAACACCGTGGATCGCGTCTTCGAGGAACCGCAGGTTCAGCACCGAAAGATGCTGCGCGACATCCCGCATCCATTGAGCGGAGATCTGAAACAGGTCGTCAGCCCCCTGAATTTCCGCAACGCGCCTCTGTCCTTCGACAAGGCCCCACCGCTCCTCGGCGAACACACGGACGACGTTCTGCGCGCGCTGGGACTGGAGACAACAGCATGAACGACCAGACCACGCCTGCCCGCCCGAACGGAGGCCGGATCAGCTTCCCCACGCCCGATACGATGACGGCAGAACAGCGCCAGGTCTACGAGCAGATCGTCTCCGGCCCAAGGGGGACGCTGGTTGGTCCGCTGCGCGCGGCGCTGCACAATCCGGCGCTCGCCGACCGCTGGCAACGCCTGGGCCAGGTGCTCCGGTTCGAGACATCTATCCCCACGCATCTCAACGAACTGGCGATCCTGGTAACCGCGCGGCGCTGGAACAGCGATCTGGAATGGGGCATTCACGCCGGCGACGCCGAACGCGCCGGACTGCCCCAGGCTTACATGCAGGCGATCCGCGATGGGGATTCCCCCGATTTCGGCAACGACGACGCGGCCCGCGAGGTCTATGAATTCGCCCGCCAGCTGCTGCAGACCGGCAATGTCGAGGATGGCGCCTATGACGCCATTCTTGTCCGCTGGGGAGAGATGGGCGCGGTCGAACTGACGGCGGTCATCGGCTATTATTCAATGGTGGCAATGACGCTGAACGTCCATCGGGTTCCCCTGCCCGCCGGCATGGACGCGCCCCTTGACGGTCCCCGCGGCCAGCTCTTCACCATGCCTCCGGCGAAGGAGAGCTGATGTTCTACGATCCCCGCCATCAGCCCCACGGCCTGCCGCACAATCCGTGGCTGGCCCTGATCGTGCCGCGGCCCATCGGCTGGATCTCGACCCTGTCGCCATCGGGCGTGGCCAACCTTTCGCCTTATAGCTGCTTCAACGCGATTTCAGGCAAGCCGCCCTTCGTGATGTTCTCCTCCGACAGCCCCAAGCACAGCTATACCAACGCGGAGGCGACGGGCTATTTCTGCGTCAATATCGCAACCTACCCGCTGCGCGAGGCGATGAACCTGAGCTCCGCCTCATGGCCGGAGGGCGTGGACGAATTCGCCGAGGCCGGGCTGACGGCCGTGCCCTGCGAAAACATCCCCTGCCCCCGCGTGGCACAATCGCCGGTGGCCGTGGAATGCATCGTGTCGCAAACGCTGACGCTGACGCCCTCGACCGGAGCCGAATGTACCAATCGCATCGTCATCGGCGAGGTGGTCGGCATCCATATCGATGAAAGCGTGCTCAGCGATGACGGGCTTGTCGATGTCGAGCTGCTGCAGCCGCTCGGTCGGATGGGCTATATGGAATACACGGTCCCGCCGCGTTCGTTTACAATGACACGGCCCCTCCTGGACCCGGACGGAAAGATCAAGCCATGAGCCATGAAACACTCAGGCTGACTGTGGCGGACCACATCGCCACCATTACCATCGCCCGCCCGCCGGTGAATGCGCAAAACAACCGCTTTCGCGAGGAACTGGCCGAGGTGGTGGACAGCCTCGGCGACCGGCCCGACGTGCGCGTGATCGTCCTGACCGGCGAGGGCAAGGCTTTTTCCGCCGGCGCGGACCTCTCCGAGCGTCCGACCCAGGAGCCGGGACATTACACCGCCCACAACCGCCGCGTCCGGGCGAGCTTTGACTGCCTGCTGGAATGCCCCAAGCCGATCATCGCCGCCGTCAACGGCGCGGCCATCGGCGCCGGCTGCGTGACCGCGCTCTGCTGCGATATCATCGTGACCTCGGAAAAGGGCTTCCTGCAGATGACCGAGGTGAATGTCGGCCTTGCGGGCGGGGTCGCCCACATACGCCGCCATTTCGGCGAGAGCGACGCGCGGCTGCTGATCATGACGGCACGGCGCTTCTACGGGCCCGACCTGCTGCGCATGAACGTCGCCTCCGCATGCACCACGCCCGAGGAGCTGATGCCGACCGCGATCGGCATTGCCGCCGACATCGCGAAGGCCAGCCCCTCCGCCGTGCGCGCGGCCAAGCGCTCGTTTCAGGTCACTGAGGGCATGTCGATCTACGACGCCTATCGGTTCGAGCAGACCCAGACAAAGGCGCTGTCGACCACTGACGACACCGCCGAGGCGATGGCCGCCTTCCGCGAGAAACGCCCGCCGGTCTTCAAGGGCTGATCAGCGCAGCTTGACCTCGATCTTCATCATGTCGCCGCGATAGATGCCGTTGGCCAGGAGGACAATATCGCCGTGCTGGTCGACGGCGATACGCTGGACCTTGGCGATGGGGTCGCCGATCGAAACGTTCAGCTCCGTCGCGGTCTCGAGATCGGCGGAGCCGATGGTGACGATCTGGACGGCATCCTCGATCGTGTGGCCCGGAAGGTCGTGGGCGATCCGCATGGCGGTGATGCGCGAGTAGGATTCATCCGGTATCAGCGGCGAGATGCGCTCGTCGACATAGACATCGCCGATCATGAAGGGCGCGCCGGCGCGACTGTGACGTCGCTTCAAATGCCGGTATGACGGCGCCGGCCTGCCGATATCGCTCTCGCGGCGGGGCAGCATGACGCCGCGCTCATCGCCCAGAATGTCGATCGTCGCATTATCCCGCGCGATCAGCAGACCGGACCAGTCGGTCTTGACCTCGCACCACAGGTCGCGGTTCGGACGCTCGACGACGAAGGTGCCCTTGGCGCGATACCGCTCGATCAGGCCCTCGCCCTCGATGATATCCAGCGCCTGCCGGATGGTCATGGTGGCCACGCCGCATTGCTCGGCCAGCTCCTTCACGGTCGGAATTTTCGCGCCAATGTCCCATTCGCCCGTCTCGATCCGTCGTCGGAACAGGCCGGCCAATTGGATGTAGCGCGAGACATTGCTCTTCTGCAGCGCTATTGCCGTCGCGTTTGTCATCGAAGTCATAGTCTGCACCTTCGTCCTTTTTTCGTTTTTCACCTTAGCCGTCCGGCGCGGTGTCATAAAGGGCTAAGCTAGACTTTTGATACAAGTTGCGACCGCAAGGCCTTAACCATCGAAGCGCAGTTTCCCGGCGGTCACGTCGGCGCCGTCCGGCGCGTCATCCACGATCGCCGTGGCTGCGACCGACGAACGCGCGGCCCAACCCGCCTCCGCCTTCGCAAGTTGCGGGAAATGATCGCGCCAGTTCGCGTCGCTCCAGCGGAAATCGAGCTGCCCCAGGGCACAAACGATTGCGACATGGCCCAGGCCGAAGGGCGTTGCCGCCAGCGCCGGGGTCTCGGCCTCCAGCGTGGCCATGACGGCACGCGCCTTGGCGTGCCAGCCCTCGGTCACGGCATCCCAAGGACCGGAGGGACGGGAGAGTTCCGTGCGCCACAGCAGCAGCAGATCGATCAGCCCGTCGCCGAGTGCCTGCCAGCGCAATTGCACAAAGCGTCTGTCACCCAGGAGGCTGCCGCCCGCCCGGTGATCGAGGTATTCGCAGATAACGCGACTGTCGAACAGCGCGGTGCCATCCTCGATGACCAGCGTCGGGATCTTGCCGAGAGGATTGTCGGCCATGACCGCGGCGTTCGGGGGCAGATGCATGGCGACGACGGAGCGGACCTGTTCGACCTGGCCCAGCTGTCCCGTTTCGTGCAGCACGATCATGACCTTGCGCACGAAGGGCGAGCGCGGCGACCAATGCAGTTTCATCACATGCTTCATGAAGGTCAGCCTTTCCGTTCTTCAACGATATCGTGCAGCACCTTGTCCACGGGACCGGCGGCGAAACCGTGGCCGATCGCCTCTGCCAGCCGCGCCTGATCGCCGGCGATGACGGCGCGATCCTGATGGGCGGCCCACCAGAGCGGACCGCCGCGAAAGCGCGGAAATCCATAGCCGTTGCAGAGCGTCACATCCACATCCGATGGACGCTGCGCCACGCCTTCTGCCAGAAGAAGCGCAGCCTCGTTGACGATGGCGGCGAGGAGCTGTCGCTGAATGGCGGCGGCGTCGATTTCGGCGGGCGCGATGCCCGCTGCCTGCCGCGCCTCGGCGATCACGTCTGCAACCAGATCGGAGGGTACGGGCTTGCCTTCGGGATAATCATACCAGCCGCCCTTGGTCTTGCGGCCAAGCCGACCCATCTCGCACAGTGTATCCGGAATGGTTACATAGCGCGCGGCGGGGTCGCGCGTCGGCGCCTGCCGCTTGCGCATGGCCCAGGCGATGTCGAGGCCCGACATGTCGGCGACGGCAAACGGACCCATGGCGAAGCCGAAGGCCGTCGCGGCCCGGTCCACCTGTTGCGGCGTTGCGCCATCCAGCACCAGCAATTCGGCGCGACGCCGATAGGCGGCGTAGATGCGATTGCCGATGAACCCCTCGGCGACGCGCGCGACCACCGGCTGCTTGCCGAGCTTGCGCGCCAGTTTCAGCGCGGTCGCAAGCGTGGCGTCGTCGGTGGCATTCGCGCGCACCACCTCGATGAGCGGCATCACATCCGCCGGGCTGAAGAAATGCAGCCCGACCACGCGGCCCTTGTGCGCGAGCCCTTCGGCCATCGCGTCGATATCCAGATAGGAAGTGTTGGTGGCAAGCATCGCATCCGGGGCCAGCACGCGCTCAAGCCGCCCGAGAACGTCGCGCTTGACCGCCATGTCCTCGAACACGGCCTCGATCGCAAGGTCGCACCGCGACAGCGCCGCATAATCCGTCGCGCCGGTGAGGGCGGCGTTGCGGCGGGCGGCCTCGTCAGGCGCCAGCCGGCCCTTTTCGACCGCCGCGTCAAGGCTGGCCCGAACGGCGGACACGGAATTGGCCAGACTATCCTCATCGCGTTCGATGAGAATGACCGGAAGGCCGGTGGCGAGGAAGCAGCGCACAATCCCCTGCCCCATCGTGCCGCCGCCGATCACGCCGACCGACCCGATCGCGCGCGCAAGCCCCATGTCCAGCCCTTCCACCACGCCCGCGCGACGCTCGGAGAAGAACAGATGCCTGAGCGCGGTTGCATCCTCGCCCAAGCGCAGGCGCTGGAAGACCGCGCGCTCATCCGCCAGCGCGTCACGTCCATCCGCCTCGGCGGCACGGCGGATGAGTCGGATCGCCTCCGCCACGTTGGGACGGCCCTTGCCACGGCGTAACGCCTTGTCCGCCGCCGCCTCGACCGCGGCCGGATCGTCCGCCGGAGGCGATATTGCCAGCGCTGCGCGCTTGGGGCGGACGGTTTCGGCCAGGAAGGCCAGCGCGCCCGCAAGAAGATCACCCGCGACCACGCGATCGACGAGACCGATGGCGGCGGCCTGATCCGCCGGAATGCGGCGGGCGGCGCTGATCAGATCGATCGCGCGGGCAAGCCCCGTCAGCCGCGGCAGGCGCTGCGTGCCGCCCGCGCCCGGCACGAAACCGAGGCCGACTTCGGGCAGGCCGACCATCGTGTGCGGCGCGGCCAGCCGGTAATCGCAGCCGAGCGCCAGCTCCAGCCCGCCGCCAAGCGCAACGCCATGCATGGCGGCCACGACGGGAAAGGGCGTGTCCTCGACCAGCCGGATCACGTCGGGCAGTTCGGGCCATTCCAGCTTGCTGTCGAATTCCTTCAGATCGGAACCGGCGATGAAGCAGCGCCCGTCGCCGATGATCACCGCGCCGCTCGCGCCGTTGCGCGCCGCTTCGGCAAGCCCGTCCGCCAGACCCTTGCGCACCGCGTGAGAGCCAGCATTGACCGGCGGATTGCGGATCGTCAGAACGGCCACGCCATCGACCATCCGCATCTCCACGCGCGGCTTGTCCTGCTGATCTGTCGGCATGCCGTTTCTCCCTGTTCATTTCATCGAAACGGAACCTAAATTACATTAAGCTAGTTGTATAGCTCTAATCGATGGGGCAAGCTGTCGCCGGCAAACAGGAGGAGACCGCGATGATGCCGTTCGAAAGACTGCGGGTGATCGACGCCACCCATGTGCTGGCAGGCCCGTTCGCGGCCTATCAGATGGCCGTCATGGGCGCCGATGTGATCAAGATAGACCGGCCCGGCGACCCCGATCAGGTTCGTCTGCAAGGGCCTGACAGGGAATTGAGCGCGGCCGGAATGGGCACGACCTATCTGGCCCAGGGCGCCAACAAGCGTTCCGCCGCCCTGGATCTGAAGACCGCCGGCGGCCAGGAGGCGCTCAAGGCGCTTTTGAAGGATGCGGACGTCTTCATCGAGAACTATCGACCAGGCGCGCTCGCCGCGCTTGGTCTCGGCTATCAGGATATTGCGCGGATCAATCCGCGCATCGTCTATTGCTCCGTCTCGGCCTTCGGGCAGACAGGGCCGCGCGGGCCGGAAACCGGCTATGATTTCGTGTTTCAGGCCGTCGCCGGGCTGATGGCCCTCACCGGAACGGAGGAATCCGGGCCGCTGAGGGCCGGGGCGCCCGTGGTCGATTACGCCACCGGCTACATGACCGCCTTTGCCATAACCGCCGCGCTCTATCATCGCGAGCGCACGGGACGCGGCCAGCATATCGATCTTGCCATGTTCGACGCCACGCTGATGCTGATGAGCACCCACGTCACGGCGCTGACGGCGGGCGGCAAAGCCCCTCACCCCGAAGGCAACCGCTTCAACGTGGCCGGCGTCGGCGCCTATGACACGGCGGATGGATTGCTGATGCTGGGCGCCGCGAACATGCGCCAGCAGAAGCGCCTCTGGCTGGCGCTGAACCGCCCCGACATGGTCAAGTCCGCCCATGCGGACCGGATCGATGCCCATGCCGAAGAGGCCGCCGTGCTGCGCGAAGCGATGCTGACCCGAACGGCGTCCGACTGGGAGGCCTTCTTCCGCCGCCATGGCGTGCCGGCGGGCAAGGTGCGGCCGATGGAGGAGGCCCTCGCCGATCCGCAACTGGACCATCGCGGCGTGCTGCAGCCGCTGCCGCAACCCCTCGGTCGCGCCGGGGAATACCGCGTGCCGGTGGCGCCCTTCCTGATGTCCGAAGGCAATCCGACAGTGCGAAGCCCGCCGCCGGCTCTCGGTCAGCATACACGGGAAATCCTGGCCGAGGCGGGCATTGATGACGGGCGGATCGCCGCGCTGATTGCCGAAGGCGCAGCCGTTCAAGCTTTATAAAGTTGTAAAATCATATTTTTGATTTATTGTGAATGCGCCGCGCCTTGCGGCGGAAAACCTTGGAGGAGGAAACATGAAGACCATACTCGCAGCGATGGGACTGACCCTCGCGCTGACAGGAGCCGCGATGGCCGCCGAGATGCAGGAAAAAACCGTCATGAACGGGGATCACCAGGTCGGCTATTCGGTCAGGGGCGATGGGCCGCTGGTGGTGATGATCGCTTCGACCGGCCGCGGCTCGGCCGAGTTCGCCCCGCTCGCCGACCGGTTGGCCGAACGCGGCTACAAGGTAGCCCTGCCCGAACCGCGCGGCATCGGCCAGAGCAACGGCAAGATGGAGGACGTCAGCTTTCACGATTTCGGCGATGACTTCGCCGCCGTGATCGAACAGGAGGGCGGGCCGGCGATCGTCGCAGGCCATGCCTATGGCCAGTGGATCGCCAAGACCGTGGCCGCCGATCACCCTGACCTCGTCAGCGGCGTCGTTCTGCTGGCGGGCGGCGCCAAGTCCTGGCCGCCGGAACTGTCGGACGCGATCACCATGATCAACGACCCGAACTCGACCCGCGATCAGAAGATGCAAGGGCTGATGCTGGCCTTCTTCACCGACGAGGAAACCGCCGAGCCTTGGCTGGAGGGTTGGCATCAGGATGTCACCCAGAGCCAGCGCGCGGCGCGCAAGCAGACCGATCGCGACAGCTACTGGTCGGGCGGCACCGCGCCGATTCTCGACCTGCAGGGCGGTTCCGACCCGTTCCGCCCGGAGGGGTCACGCAACGAGGTGCGCGACGAGCTGGGCGCCGACCGCGTGACGGTCGTGGTGATCGACGGAGCGAGCCACGCCCTGCCCGCCGCCAAACCCGTCGAGACGGCCGACGCCATCGCCGACTGGGCAGACGGCATAGTCAAGCAGTAGGCCCTTGGATCGGACCATCGGGCGCGCCAAGACAGTGCCCGATGGTCGCATTCCTTGTTTGGACGCGACAGATCAACAGGATTATCATCGTTACGGGGCCTCAGATCGGACGGCTTCACTGGCTCAAATAATACTTGACTAGAATATTCATATTTGATTTCTCAAGGCAGGATTTTCGAGCCTTCGGACGAAGGCCTGCCAGAGGAGTCGCGAATGTCAAATCGTCTTGGAATGGTGTCGGCGGTTATCGGGTTGCTTTGCCTTTCCGCACCGGCCGCCGCTCTGGCGGAAAGCGCGTTCACCGATCATCGCGGAAAGACGATCACGTTCCAGACGCCGCCGGAGCGGGTCGTCACGATTGTCCGCTCCGCGCCGATCATCTATCGGGCGGTCGACGGGACGGCCGACCACATTGTCGGGATGAACAAGGACTCCCTCGACCGCTATTTCACCGAGGGCATCTACACCGAAATCATCCCGGAAATGTCGAAGATCAGCACGAGTGCCGCGCAGGAGGGCTTCGTGCCGAACGTCGAGGCGATACTGGCCGAAAAGCCGGATGCGGTGATCCAGTGGACCCACGACGAGAAGCTGATCGAGCCGCTTGAACGGGTTGGCCTGACCGTTGTCGGCTGGCAGTGCTGCACGGAACAGGACAGGCTCGATTACCTGACGCTGACCGGCTACATGACCGGCCGCAACGACCGGGCGCAGGCCATCCTCAAGTCCCAGTCCGATGCTCTCGAAGCGCTCGGCGACAAGGTGTCGGACCTTGAGGACGCCGATATGCCGTCCGTCCTGCATATCGACCAGATCGGCGACCAGTTCCGCGTCATCGCCAACGGCTCGCAGGACCTGTCTCTCAGCGGCGTGACCAACCCGGCGGCCGATGGCAGCGGCGAGTGGTGGCGCACGGTCGACATGGAGCAGCTCCTGGTCTGGAATCCGGACATCATCGTCATTCCGGCCTATGCCGCCGAGCTCAACCCGCAGGATTTCTTCGATGATCCGCTGCTCGCGAACATGGCGGCGGTCAAGGCCAGGCGCGTCTACAAGCAGCCGGTCTTCGCCAGAACCCCGGACGCGCCGGAAATCTTCCTCACCTCGGTCTGGCTCGCGGCGATCGCCCACGGCACCGACTATGCGCCGGAATTCAAGACCCAGATCGAGGATGTCTACGGGCTTATCTACGGCGCCGATCTCTCCGGCGCCCAGATCGAGGCCATTCTCGAAAGCGACAGCAACGCGCCTGCATCCGACTATGCCGAAACCTTCGGCTGAGGCTGTGTCCGAAAACAGGTCTACCGTCCCGGCGGGACGAAAACTGACGACAATTGCCATGCTGCCGGGCCTTATCGCGCTGCTGGTAATGGCAATCCTGTATTCCGTGACGATCGGCCGCTATGATCTTTCGATCAGGGAGGTCGCCCTGATCCTGATCGAAAACATCCATCCGCTCGTCGTGCCCTATTGGGATCCGGTCAAGGAGGTCGTCGTCGAGCAGGTGCGTCTGCCGAGAATACTCGCCGCCGTTCTCATCGGCTTCGGCCTGTCCATTTCGGGGGCGTCGCTGCAGGGGCTGTTCCGCAATCCGCTCGTCGATCCGGGCATCATCGGCGTCACGGCAGGCGCGGGTTTCGGCGGTACGCTTGCCATTCTTCTCGGCCTCCAGGGCTATGGCCTGATGCTGACGGCCTTTCTGTTCGGCCTCGGCAGCGTGCTTCTGGTCAAGCTTCTCTCGACAGTGCGCGGGCGCACCAGCATGCTGACGCTGGTGCTTGCCGGCGTGGTGATCTCGGCGTTCTTCTCGGCGGCGATTTCGATTGCCAAGCTTCTGGCCGACCCGTTCCAGAAACTGCCTTCAATAACGTACTGGCTCATGGGCAGCATCGCATCCAGCAGCTATTCGGACGTGCTGCTGATCCTTCTTTCCGTGGCGCCGGCGTCCATCGCGATCTATCTGCTGCGGTTTCAGATCAACATCATGTCGCTCGGCGAGGAGAAGGCACGGGCGCTCGGCGTCCGCGTCGTTCTCGTCCAATGGATCATCCTTTTGACCTCCGCCCTGATATCGGCCGGGGTTGTCGCGACCTCGGGCATCATCGGCTGGGTCGGTCTTGTCATTCCCCACGTCGCCCGCGCCCTCGTCGGCGCGGATCACCAGCGCATGCTGCCGGTCGCCGGCGTCCTCGGCGCAATCTACCTGCTGATGGTCGACAATCTGGCGCGCACCCTGACCACCGCCGAAATTCCGCTTGGCATCATCACGGCGCTCATCGGTGTGCCGGTCTTCGCGGTCATCCTGCGCCGCCTGCACGCGAAAGGAGGCTGGGCCGGTGATTGAAGCCCGTGACCTCACCGTGGAAAGAGGCGGCCGGACGATCCTCGAAGGATACAACCTCCGCCTCGAAAAGGGCCGCACCCTCGCCATCCTCGGCGCAAACGGGGTTGGAAAGACGACGTTGATCAGCGTCCTGACGGGGCTCATCCAGCCAAGATCCGGAAGGCTCGTGGTTCACGGACAGGTCGGCTTCGTGCCGCAACTCTTCGAAGTGTCTTTTGCCTATTCCGCCCTGGATATCGCCCTGATGGGACGCGCGCGGCATCTCGGGCTCTTCGGCGCGCCGGGACGCAGGGACTACGAGATCGTCCGTCAATTCCTCTCCATGCTCGGCATCGAGGCTCTGGAGGCGCAGGCCTTCAATGCGCTGAGCGGTGGTCAGCGGCAATTGGTGATGATCGCCCAGGCCCTCGCCTCGGAATGCGATCTTCTGGTGCTGGACGAACCCTGCGCGGCGCTGGACTACAAGAACCAGGACAAGGTTCTGGAACTCCTCCACCGGCTGCGGGTCGAGCGCGGCATGACGATCGTCTTTTCCACCCACATGCCGCAGCACGCCGTCGAAATCGCGACGGACGTGCTGCTGATGACCAGCGGGAGCCGCTATGTCTGCGGCCCCACCGGCGAGGCCCTCGACGCCCGCAATCTGAGCGAACTCTACGACCTGCCGATCGCGCGGGCGGATTTTTCCGGCACGAAAAAACATACCTATGCGCCGCTGTTCCGTCACCGGGGAGAGAAAACCGATGCCTGACCTCCGTGCCCCCACAAAGGGAATTGCCTACATCCACTGGGGCAATAGCTGGCAGCTTCGCAGCTTCCGGGATTTCCGCCACCATCTGGACGATCTCATCTACATAGATGACCTGCCGAAGGTGGATCTTTCGGCCTACAAGGCCGTTGTCATGCCCGATGCGATGGATGCCGAGGCAGCCCGGCCCCATGCCGGGCAGCTCAATGCCTACCTGCACAAAGGCGGCTTCCTCGTCGTCATGCTCCAAGGGCATGTGGACTGGCTGGACATTCCCGGTCTGCAATGGACACCGGGCAATTGTCGCGACTGGCTGTGGTGGACGAAGGGGGACAAACTCGAAATCCGGCTGAGCGAGCCGCCCCATCCGATCACGGAGGCGATGCCGCTTGCCCACATGAGCTGGCATTGGGGCGGATCCTACAACGTGCCGGACGGCGCGCGCTCGATCCTGGAGATCGAGGACGACGGCGGCAGCCTCTTCCTTGATTTTCCGGCGCTTCCCGGCGGCGGCCGGCTGTTGCTGGCCTCCCTCGACCCGCATTCCCACAATGGCCAGCGGTTCATGCCGGCAACGACGCGGTTCCTGCAGTCCTTCTACCCCTGGCTGAACCGGGAACTCGGGATCGAAAGGCGAAAGCCGAACCGCTTTACCTATCTCCAGTGCAGCCATGTCCCGAGCGAATGGCAACCCGACTGGATCGGCCCAAGCCTGGAAGCGGAAGGGTTTGAAGTGAGGTTCGCGCCCCTCTACGAGCTCGGCCCCGACCTGCTGGGGGCAACCGACACGCTCTACCTGCCAAGCAGCCACGACGAGATCTTCCTGAAGCGCAGGGCGGACGACCTGCTCGGCTTTCTTGCGCAAGGCGGCAACCTGATCATCTGCGCCGAGCCCTGCCAGCCCTGGCTTCCGTTCATGGCCCCGTTCCGGGCCGTCCCGCCCCGCCCTTTCGCCAATATCAAGGTTCGGGTGCGCGACGATCGCTTCGGAATATTCGGCAATCTTGGCGAAGGCTTCGACGGCTGGAAGGGCATTTACGGCCAATATGCGCGCGGCTGGACGGATGCACCGCCAGGCGCGATCTGGCTGACGGATGTGGGCGCGGAGATGGATCCGAAACCGGCGGACTGGCTCTGGCAGTATCCAACGGACGACGAGCGGGGCGGCTATGTCTTCATGCATAACGGAGACAACATGACCCGCTATCCGGATCACGGACCCGAGAAGGAAGCCCTTGTCGGCAACATAGCCAAGGCTCTCCAGAGACTTTCGATCGGCGACCTGCTGATGTGAGGATTGCATCAAGCCGGCCTCGCGGCTCTTGCCCCGTGCGGCGGATTTTCGTGTCCATCATCTCAACGGAATTCTCCGTGTAGATCAGTCCGCGCACCCGCAACCCGACCGAAAAGCTGCGGATCGATAATATCTAGTCCGCGTCTGCTTCCGGATATTCGACCGGCTCCTTTTGCAGAGCGGGTGGGCTGGTTTCCGTATTCATTGTCATGATGCTGGCGGCAAGGCCGATCTTCCTGAACTCCGTGGGGCTGACCCGGAAATAGCGGCGGAACACCTTGGCGAAATAGTTCGGGTCGGCGAAGCCGGCCATGCCGGAGACTTCCTTGACCGTGTGGTCGCCGCTTGCCAAAAGCCGGGTCGATTGTTTCAGGCGGCGCAGAAGCACGTATTCTGCGGGCGGCATGCCCTCCGACTGTGCAAAGAGCCGTGAGAAATGCGAGCGGCTGAAGCCCGAGATTTCCGCCAGCCTGTCCACCGGCAACGGCTTATCGAGATTGGCATCGATATAATGGATGACCCGCTGCATCGCCCGGCTTTCCACCGGCGGCATGGTGTGAACCCCGAAAACGTCGTCATAAAGCAGCATGGTCACCTCATAGGCGACGGCGGAGGCCCGGGCCGGGGTGTCGGTTTCCGACGAAAGCAGGCGTGCGAGACAATCGGCAAGCTGGTTGACTGTCTCCTCCTTGAGTTTCAGCACCGGGCCGGTGGTCGCCAGAACCGCTCTTTGGATGCGCATTGCCTCCTCGCCGTTGAGCGAAATCCAGAAGAATTCCCAGTAACCGTCCTCCTCCAGCCAGTAACGGTGGTTGTGCGGGATGAGGGTGAGCATGGTTTCACCCGGCCGGACACGATAGGTCTGGTTCTCGAAACGCAGGTTTCCCGCACCGGCAATCGTGTACTGGATCACCGAGAACGGGCTCTGGCCGCGACGCCTTCCATCCCACTGATAATCCGGCTTGGTTCGGATTTCATAGCCGGCGCTGACCGGCATGGCATGCAGGTCCTGATGGCCGCGCGGCAGGGAAATCAGCCGCCCAATCGGCGCTTTTGCCCGCAATTCCTGCAGCACAGAATTACCCATGAAAGCACAATCCCTCTCTGTAATGTTCTCCTGTCTGCTGCATAATGCGCGTCGGGAGTTTGAAAACAAGCGCTACAGCCAGAACATTTCGGCCTGGGCCACGCCTTTCGGTGCGGCCCGGCGGACCGCTATCTGTTGCGTTGGATTTTACCCTGTATGTTGGTCTTAGTTCAGGGAGGCGGCTATGAGCGCTTTCAAAATAGCCATTATCGGCGCTGGCAGCGTCGGTTTCACCAAGACGCTGTTCAAGGATATTCTGTGCGTTCCGGAGTTCGCGGACATCGAAGTGGCGCTGACGGATATCAGCGAGAAAAATCTGACGATGGTGAAAACCATCCTCGAGAAGATCGTCGAGGCCAACGGCCTGCCGACCACCATCACCGCGACCACAGACCGCCGCAAGGCAATCGAGGGCGCGCGCTATGTGATTTCCTGCGTGCGCGTCGGCGGGCTTGAGGCTTACGCCGACGATATCCGCATTCCGCTGAAATACGGCGTCGACCAGTGCGTCGGCGATACGATCTGCGCCGGCGGCATTCTTTACGGCCAGCGCAACATCCCGGTCATTCTGGATTTCTGCAAGGACATCCGCGAAGTGGCCGAGCCCGGCGCCCGCTTCCTCAACTATGCCAATCCGATGGCGATGAACACCTGGGCAGCCAATGAATACGGCAAGGTCGATACGATCGGCCTGTGCCACGGCGTCCAGCACGGCGCGGAGCAGATCGCGGAAGTGCTCGGCGTAAAACTGGGCGAGCTCGACTATATTTGCTCCGGCATCAACCATCAGACCTGGTTCACCGATCTGCGCGTCAACGGCCGCAAAATCGGTAAAGACGAGCTGATCGCGGCCTTCGAGGCGCATCCGGTGATCTCGAAGCAGGAAAAGGTGCGCATCGACGTGCTGAAGCGCTTCGGGGTCTATTCGACGGAGAGCAACGGCCACCTGTCCGAATACCTGCCCTGGTATCGCAAGCGCCCGGAGGAAATCACCCGCTGGATCGACATGTCCGACTGGATCCATGGCGAGACCGGCGGCTATCTGCGCTACACGGCGGAAAACCGCAACTGGTTCGAAACCGAATATGACGGGTTCCTTGAAGATGCGGCAAAACCCATCGACCCGAAGAAGCGCTCGAGCGAACATGCCAGCTACATCCTCGAAGGGCTGGAGACCGGCCGGGTCTATCGCGGCCATTTCAACCGCAAGAACAACGGCGTGATCACCAATCTGCCGGATGACTGCATCATTGAATCGCCCGGCTTCGTCGACCGCTTCGGCCTCAACATGGTCGCCGGCATCACGCTGCCGGAAGCATGTGCTGCAACCTGCATGGCCTCGATCAACGTGCAGCGCATGTCCGTTCATGCCGCCGTGACCGGCGACCTCGATCTTCTGAAACTGGCCGTCCTGCACGATCCGCTGGTCGGCGCCGTCTGTACGCCGGAGGAGGTCTGGCAGATGGTGGACGAGATGGTCGTCGCCCAGGCTGCATGGCTGCCGCAATATGCCGATGCCATTGACGGCGCGAAAGAGCGGCTTTCGAAGGCGACTGTCAGGACCCGCGAATGGGAAGGGGCGGCCCGCCGCCACATTCGATCGGTCGATGAAATGCGCGCGGAAAAGGAAGCCGAGCGCGCGGCGGCCAACGCCTGACGTTTTTAATCTCGACCGGTCCGGCGGCATGCCGGTCCGGTCTTTCCTGTTCCGGCGGCCTTGTGGGTAGGAGCCTTGCCGACGGAACAACCGGCGAAAGGCCAGAAGCCTTCGCATTCAGTGTCAACACGGGAGGACGACACGATGACATCTCACCTTTCTGCCCGGCATCTGGCCAGTGTCCTGGCCGCCGGAATTTCAACCCTTGCCCTTGTTTCCGGGGCGCTCGCTTCGGAAATGACCGTGGTGCCGCCGCAGCCGGATTTCCCGGCCCAGGCCAAGATCACCTATGTACCGCGCAACGCGATCGAGGAATTCCGGTCGCTGCCATCCTATTCCGAACCGGAATGGGTGACCGAGCAGTTCGTTGAAACCGGTGCGCTGCCGCCGGTCGAGGAACGACTACCGAAGGAGCCGCTGGTCTTCAAGACCGGCAACATGCCCGACGGCATCGGCGTTTATGGCGGCACGTTGCGCCATGTGGTTGGCGGCCGTCCGGAAGGTTGGAACTACCAGGCCGGCCAGGCGCAGGGCTGGGGCGGCATCGATATCGCCATGTATGAATGCCTGACCCGCACCGCCCAGCTTTATCAGGTCGAGGCCAGCGACATGGAGCCGCTACCGAACCTTGCGAAAAGCTGGGAATGGTCGGAAGACGGACACACGCTGACCATGCACCTGATCGAGGGCGCGAAATGGTCCGACGGCGCGCCGTTCACCTCCGAAGATGTGATCTTCATGTGGGAAGACAATATCGTCGATCCCAATGTATCGCCGCTCAATGGCGCATCGCGTGAAACCTTCGGCTCCGACACGACGCTGAAGGCCGTGGACGACTACACGGTCGAATGGACCTTTGCGGAAGCCTTCCCGCGCCAGTATCTGTTCAACATGGCCTATGGCGATTTCTGCCCCGGCCCGGCGCATATTCTGAAGACCAAGCATCCGAAATATGCCGATACGACCTATGACGAGTATCGCAACGGCTTTCCGCCGGAAATGCTGAACTGGCCGGTCATGGGCGCCTGGGCGCCAGTCGAGTATCGACCCGAGGATATCGTCGTTCTGCGCCGCAATCCCTATTACTGGAAAGTCGATGAGGACGGCCACCAGCTGCCCTACATCGATGAACTGCAATACAAGCTCTCGACCTGGGCCGACCGCGACATCCAGACGATTGCGGGCTCCGCCGACCTTTCCAATCTCGAACAGCCGGAAAACTTCGTCGTGGCGCTGCGTCGCGCCGCCGAGGCGGATGCGCCGGCAAGGCTTGCCTTCGGTCCGCGCCTCATCGGCTACAATATGCGCATGAACCTTTCCGGCAATGGCTGGGGCGAGCCGGACGAACGCGAAGAGGCCGTGCGCGAGCTCAACCGCAACCCGGACTTCCGCAAGGCGGTGACGATGGCGATCGACCGTCAGGCGCTTGGCGATTCACTGGTCCGCGGCCCCTTCACCGCCATCTATCCCGGCGGCCTGAATTCCGGCACCAGCTTCTATGACCGGGAATCGACCTATTACTACCCCTATGATCCCGAAGGGGCGAAGGAACTGCTTGCCTCGATCGGCCTTGAGGACACGGACGGCAACGGCTTCGTCAATTGGCCGGAGGGCACGCTTGGCGGGCAGGATGTCGATATCGTGGTCTCGCTGAGTTCCAACTACACGACCGACCTCAGCCTCGCCGAGGGTCTGATCGGCCAGTTGCAGCAGGTGGGCCTCAGGGTGGTGCAGAACGCCATCGAGAACAATCAGTTCGACAACCAGCGCCGGGCCGGCAAGTTCGACTGGATGATCCTGCGCAATCCGCCGGCTCTGGCATCCGTGATGCAGGGAACCACCGGCCTTGCGCCCGTGGGCCCGCGCACCAGCGAACATCACCGCGCCGGCCCCGACGGCACGCTCGACCTGATGCCTTATGAGGAGCAGATGGTCGATATCATCGACCGGTTCATCGCCACCGACGACAATGCCGAGCGGGCCGAGCTGATGAAGCAGTATCAGACCGTCGTGACGCAGAATGTCGATATGGTCGGACTGACGGAATATCCAGGCGCGCTGATCGTCAACAAGCGGTTCGACAATGTCGCCCCCGGCGCGCCGATCTTCATGTTCAACTGGGCGGAAGACGCCATTATCCGCGAGCGCATGTTCGTTCCGGCTGACGAGCAGCAGGACTATCAGCTGTTTCCGCAAACGCTTCCCGGCAAGCTGGGCGGTGACGGCCCGGTCAGCGGCTGACACCCGAAAGCGTCGCGGCGGCTCTTGCGAAAGCGCCGCCGCCAACCGCGCGGACCGGCAACCCTGTTCTCCTCCGGTTGCCGGTCCGCACAGACAAGGGACGCAAGGATAAAATGGCACGATTTCTGTTCAACCGGATCATGTCGGGGCTGATGCTGCTGTTCGTGCTCAGCATCGTGACCTTCGTCATCATCCAGGCCCCGCCGGGCGATTACAGCGATTACATCCGCTCGCAGGCGATCAATCAGGGCGGTGCCTCCTTCGAGCAGGCGGACCGGCAGGCCGAGGCCTATCGCGAGACCCACGGCCTGAACGATCCGCTTCCCGTGCAGTATCTGAATTGGGTGAAGGGCATCGTCTTCCACGGCGATTTCGGCCAGAGCCTCTACTACAACAAGCCGGTTTCCGACGTTGTTGCCCAGCGACTGCCGCGCACGCTGGCGCTGGCCCTGACCTGCCACATCCTCGCTTCCATTCTCGGCATCGGTTTCGGCATCGTCGCGGCCACGCGCCAATATAGCTGGATCGACACGGCGCTGTCGGGGGTCGCCTTTCTCGGCATGACGGTGCCGCGCTTTTTGATGGCGCTGATCATCGTCTATGTCCTCGTCTTCCATTTCGACGTCAACGAAGTGGGCAGTTTCTTCTCGCCGCAATATGGCGGCGCGCCCTGGTCCTGGGGCAAGTTCGTCAATCTCGTGCAACACATATGGCCGGTCGTCGCGATCGCCACCTTTGGCGGGCTCGCCTACAATATGCGGGTCATGCGCGGCAACCTGCTCGACACGCTGAACATGCAATATGTCGAGACCGCGCGCGCCAAGGGGCTTTCGGAGCGCAAGGTGATCATGCGCCATGCCGTGCCCAATGCGCTGCATCCCCTCGTCATGTATCAGGGCGTGGTTCTGCCCTACATGCTGACCGGCGAGATCGAGGTCGCCATCATCTTCGCGCTGCCGACCGTCGGCCCGGCCATCGTCGGCTCCATGCAGGTGGGCGACGTCTATGTCACGGCGACCTTCATGCTGCTGCTCTCGGCCATGCTGCTGATCGGCAACATCATCGCCGACCTTCTGCTCGTGGCCCTTGATCCGCGCGTCAGACAGACCGGGAGGGCCGCGGCATGACCGACAACATCCTTCAAACCGTCGACACGGTCAAAGAGCCGGAAGCCAACAAGAACGAAACCTATCTGGCGCTGGTCTGGCGCAGGCTGAAGCGGTCGTTTTCCGGCATGATGGGCCTGATCCTGGTGGTCTTCCTGCTGTTCGTCGCCGTGTTCGCCGATTTCCTGTCGCCCGCCGATCCGCGCGTCACCGGCGCCTCCTACCAGCCGCCGCAGATGGTCACTGTGTTTGGCAAGGACGGCGAATTCGTGTTTCCGCCGCGCGTCTACCCGCTCGGCGATACCGGCGAACTGGACCCGATCACCTTCCAGCCGCTTGTCGGCAAGGATTACGACAACCCGCAGATCATCGGTCTGTTCGTGAAGGGCGCGCCCTACAAGCTGCTCGGCTTCATTCCCGCCGACCGCCATTTCATCGGCGCGACCGATGGCTCGGTGATCCATTTTCTCGGCACCGACAAGCTCGGCCGCGACGTGCTGTCGCGCATTCTCTACGGCTCGCGGATTTCGCTTCTGATCGCGCTCACCGTGGTCACCGTCGTCACCATCGTCGGAACATCCGTCGGCATGACCTCGGGATATTTCGGCGGGCCGGTGGATTCGTGGATCCAGCGCTTCGTCGAACTGGTGCTCGCCTTTCCGCAACTGCCCTTCTATCTGGCGCTGGCCTCGCTCATTCCCGTGACCGCGCCGACCAAGGTGTTCCTGGGCTTCGTCATCGCGGTGATGTCGGCGCTCGGTTGGGCGCAGATGTCGCGCGAGGTGCGCGGCAAGACGATGGGGCTGGTGCGCATGGATTATGTGCGCGCGGCTATCGCCGTCGGCGCCACCGACAAGCGCATCATCTTCCGCCATATCCTGCCCAACGTGATGAGCCATGTGATCGTCGCGGTCACACTCGCGATCCCCACGGTCGTGCTGCTCGAGGCCTTTCTTGGCTTCCTCGGCTTTGCTGTGAAGCCGCCGATGATTTCCTGGGGTCTGATGCTGCGCGATACCTCCAATTATGCGGTGATCGGCGCCTATCCCTGGCTGTTGTCGCCCGTCGCCTTCGTGCTTCTGACCGTCTTCGCCTTCAACGCATTCGGCGACGGATTACGCGATGCGATCGACCCCTATTGAGAAGGAGACGCTTTCGATGACTGACGACCTCAGACATGACACGGCGCCTTCCTCTCGGCGCGACCATGGCGCACAGCAGGGCGAGCCGATCATCGACGCCCGCAATGTCGCCGTCGATATCGCGGTCGAGGACGGCACGGTGAATGCCGTGCGCGATGTCTCCTTCCAGCTCTATCGCGGAGAGACCATCGCCATCGTCGGCGAGTCCGGCTCCGGCAAGTCCGTCACGGCCCGGACGGTGATGGGGCTTCTTCCCAAGCGCGCAAGCGTCGGCAAGGGAGCCACGATAAATTATAACGGAGAGGACGTTCTCAAATTCCCTGAACGCCGGCGCCGGGACATGCGCGGATCGCGGATTTCGATGATCTTTCAGGAACCGATGAGCTCTCTGAACCCGATCTACACGATCGGATCGCAGATCATCGAAGCGATCCAGACCCATCGCCGCGTGAGCAAGAAAAAGGCGGAAGCGGAAACCATCGAACTCCTGCGGCAGGTGCAGATCCCCGAGCCGGAGGCCCGGCTCAAGCAGTATCCGCACCAGCTTTCCGGCGGGCAGCGCCAGCGCGTGATGATCGCCATGGCGCTCGCCAACAAGCCAGACGTGCTGATCGCCGACGAACCGACCACGGCGCTTGACGTGACGGTGCAGGCGCAGATCCTCGGCCTGATCCGGGAATTGCAGCTGGAACTCGGCATGGCCGTCATCCTGATCACCCACGACCTGACCGTGGTTCAACATTTCTCGGATTATGTCTATGTGATGAGCGAAGGCGTGGTGCGCGAGCACAACACGACCAGGGCGCTTTTCGCCGACCCGCAGCACCCCTACACGAAAAAGCTCCTCAGCTCCGAACCCTCCGGCGAGGCCAATCCGCTGCCGGAAGGATCGCAGACCATCCTGGAAGGCCGGGACGTTCGGGTCGCCTTCACGCTGAAGACCGGGACCTTCTTCAAATCCAGCTACAGCCAGCTTGTCGCGGTCAACGATCTGTCGATCACGCTCAAAAAGCACGAAACGCTGGGGCTGGTGGGCGAAAGCGGATCGGGAAAAACCACCTTCGGCCAAGCATTGCTGAGGCTGATCCATACAGATGGCGGCACGGTGCTTTTCGACGAGAAGCACATCGAGGGGCTCTCCCGCGAACAGCTCAGGCCCTTGCGCTCACGCATGCAGGTGGTGTTTCAGGATCCGTTTTCCTCGCTCAATCCGCGCATGACGATTGGCCAGATCATCGAGGAAGGGCTGATCGTCAACAATATCGGCTCGTCCGGCAAGGACCGCAACGAGCGGGTGCGCGATGCCCTCGTCGATGCCGGCCTGCCGGGCTCGATCACCCACCGGTTTCCGCACGAGTTTTCCGGCGGCCAGCGCCAGCGCATCGCCATTGCCCGCGCGGTGGCGCTGGAGCCGGAATTCATCCTGCTCGATGAGCCGACCTCGGCGCTCGACCTCTCCGTGCAGGCGCAGATCATCGAACTCCTGCGCAAGCTGCAGAGCGAGCGGGGCCTCAGCTACCTCTTCATCTCGCATGACCTGAAGGTCGTGCGGGCGCTCTGCCACCGTGTCTGCGTCATGCAGCACGGCAAAATCGTTGAACAGGGTCCGGTGCGCGATGTGCTGGAAAACCCGCAGACAGACTATACGAAGCGGCTGGTCAAGGCCGCCTTCGAAGTTGCTGCCTGAATTTGAGGAATTACACAATGGCAAGACAACCCAAGATCACCTTTATCGGCGCCGGCTCCACGGTTTTCATGAAAAACATCATCGGCGACGCCTTGCAGCGTCCGGCCCTGAAGGACGCATCCATCGCCCTGATGGACCTCAATCCGGAGCGGCTTGCCGAAAGCGAGATCGTTGCCGGCAAGCTCGCGCGCACGCTCGGCTCGAAATCGGCGATCACCACCCACACCAGTCAGCACGAGGCGCTGGAGGGTGCCGATTTCGTCGTCGTGGCCTTCCAGATCGGCGGCTATGAACCGGCCACCGTCACCGATTTCGAGGTGCCGAAGAAATACGGCCTGCGCCAGACGATCGCCGATACGCTCGGCGTCGGCGGCATCATGCGGGGCTTGCGCACCGTGCCTCATCTCTGGTCGATCTGCGAGGACATGACGCAAATCTGCCCCGACGCCATTCTGCTGCAATATGTGAACCCGATGGCGATCAACACCTGGGCGATTGCGGAAAAATACCCGAACATCAAGCAGGTCGGCCTCTGCCATTCGGTGCAGGGCACGGCGGGTGAACTGGCGCGCGACCTCGACATTCCCTATGAGGAAATCCGTTACCGCTCGGCCGGCATCAACCACATGGCCTTCTTCCTGAAATTCGAACATCGCCAGGCCGATGGCAGCTATCGCGACCTCTATCCGGATCTGGTGCGCGGCTACCGCGAGGGCCGGTTCCCGAAACCGTCAAGCTGGAACCCCCGCTGCCCCAACAAGGTGCGCTATGAAATGCTCACAAGGCTCGGCTATTTCGTCACCGAAAGCTCCGAGCATTTTGCCGAATACACGCCCTATTTCATCAAGGAAGGCCGCGAGGACCTGATCGAGAAATTCGGCATTCCGCTTGATGAGTATCCCGTCCGCTGCGTCGAGCAGATCGCCAGGTGGAAGGATCAGGCGGAGGAATACAGGAAGGCCGATGAAATCAAGGTCGAGCAGAGCAAGGAATATGCCTCGTCGATCATGAACTCGGTCTGGACCGGCGAGCCCTCCGTCATTTACGGCAATGCCCGCAACAATGGCTGCATCACCTCGCTGCCGGAAAACTGCGCGGCGGAAGTACCCTGCCTCGTCGATGCCTCCGGCATTCAGCCGACCTATATCGGCGACTTGCCGCCGCAACTGACGGCCCTCATCCGCACCAATATCAACGTGCAGGAGCTGACGGTGGCGGCGCTTGTCAACGAAAACCGCGAACATCTCTATCACGCCGCGATGATGGACCCGCACACGGCCGCCGAACTCGACCTCGACCAGATCTGGTCGCTGGTCGACGACCTGCTGATCGCCCATCACGACTGGATCCCGGAATGGGCGCGCCTTGCCCGGCAGGCGCGCTCGGCCTGAGGCGGCACGGCGGCGGCGACCGCGACAGATACGATGACGTCCGCCACAACGCGACGTCAGGAAGCCGGCCGGGGCAGGAGGCAAGCGCTGTTCCTCAAACGGCGTGCATCATCCTCGAGCGCAGACGCTGCGTCCCGGCCTCATCGAGAGACATGTCCTCTCGTAGCGCGACGCCGAAAAGTCGGGCGGCCTGCTCGCATGTGAAGTAACCGAGCAGGACATCCTTCCTGACCGCCTGCGGGTCGCGCTCGAAGGCGGGGCCGTAGCCGCCGCCGCCGGGCGTGTCGACGCGCACACGGTCGCCGGCCTTCAGCGGCAGATCCTGCTCCTTGGTGATGTGTTCGGGGCGATGGACAACGCCGTCGCGGATGACCTCGATGCTGCCGGTGCCGCCATCGCCGCCGCCGAGCGCGCCCTGCGGGCCGAAGCGGCCATGATCCATGACGAAGGAAGCGCGCGCATCGCCGCGCAGAAGCTCGACCTCGTAGGAAAGGCCGAAGCCACCGCGCTGCCTGCCGGCGCCGCCGGAACCTCAATGCAAGGCATATTTGCGGAACAGAACCGGGAACACCTGACGTGACCGACTGGGATTCGGCCTTCGCGCTGGCTCAGGCGGTCGAGGAGAAGCTCGCCCCCCGGACATTCTCGTCAACAATTCCGGCGTTTCTGGCCTTAAGCCGCTGCTGGAAATGACCGAGAAGGACTGGGACTTCGTGCTCGACATCAACCCGAAGGGCCAGTTCATCACCACCCGCGCCTTCATGCCCGGCGCGGATTGCCCAGTCGAGGGCCCGGAAACAAATCCGTTGACAGCATATAGAGCAATTTATATTCTCTTAAATGGGACTATATTACATAATAATGGAGCAGCAATCATGAATCGTCTTATCTCTCAATTGTCATGCGCTTCGGCGCTGGCGCTCGCGATGGTCGTGTCCGGCCATGCCCAAGCGCAAACCGAAATCGACGTCGCCATGATCGGCGAACCCGATACGTTCGACCCCATGGTCTCCACCAAGGACGTGGTCAGCATCGTGACCCAGCACTTCGTCGAGACCCTGTTCACCTTCGACGACAATTGGGCGACGGTTCCGTTGCTTGCCGCGGCCATGCCCGATGTCAGCGATGACGGGCTGACCTATGTCATTCCGATCCGCGAGGGCGTCACCTTCCATGACGGTTCCACCATGGATTCGGCTGATGTTGTCGGCTCGCTGGAGCGTTGGCTCAAAGTGGCCTCCCGCGGCAAGAGCGTCGCCGCCTATGTCGACAGCGTCGAGGCAACCGGCGATTATGAGGTGACCATCAAGCTCAACCAGCCCTACGCGCCGCTTCTTTCCCTGCTCGCCTTCTCAAACTCGGCGGCTGTGGTCTATCCCGAGGAAATCCTCGCCGACCATATCGATAATGTGGTCGGAACCGGTCCCTACGAGATCGCCGACTATGTGCCGGACCAATACATCCAGCTCGTCCGCTTCGATGGCTATACCCAGCCGACGGGCGCGGCCGAGCGCAAGCAGATTCCCGATGAAATCCGCTTCGTGCCCGTTGCCGATCCGAATACGCGGGTCGAGGGACTGCTTTCCGGCCAGTTCGATTTTGCCGACAGCCTGCCGACGGAGTCCTATGGCAGGCTGGAGTCGAGCGACGTCGCCGAGCCGCTGCTGCTGGAGCCCTTCGGCTGGCCGGTGTTCGCGATGAACCGCAACAAGGGCATGATGACCAATATCGAGATCCGCAAGGCCGTGCAGGCCGCCCTGCCCTTCGACGACATGCTTTATGCCGCCTTCGGCGACGAGAAATTCTATCAGGTCGACGGCGCGATGTACCCGGAAGGCTGGGTCTGGAACAATGACGGCGGCGTCGAACTCTATAACCAGAACGATATCGAGGCCGCCGCCGAACACCTGGAGAAGGCCGGCTATGACGGCACGCCGCTGCGCATCCTGACCTCGCGCCAGTACGAGTTCCACTACCAGATGGCTCTGGTCGCGAAGGCCGCGCTCGAGGCTGCCGGCTTCAAGGTGCAGATGGATGTCGTGGACTGGGCCACGCTCGCCGAGCGGCGAAACAACCCTGATCTTTGGGATATCTACATCACCCACTCCCCGTTCCTGCCCGAACCGGCGCTGATCTCCAGCTTCTCTGCCAAGGCGCTGGAAGGCTGGGATGAGCCGGTCAAGAACGAGATCTTTGCCCGGTTCAACACCGAGACCGATCCGGAAGCCCGCAAGGCCGCGTTCAAGGAACTCCAGACCGAACTTTACGAGGATGTCGGCTTCATCAAAGTCGGCAACTTCAATTCGCTGCAAGGCAAGTCGAGAGCGCTCGAAGGCGTCAGCGCCTCGCCTTGGCCGAAGTTCTGGAACGCCTCGACGTCCGAATAACGACGCTCGCCGGCGCAGCATCATAATCGCTGCGCCGGTGGCTGCCGAAACGGCCGGCCGTTGAAAAGTCCTTCATGGCCGCGGGACGTTGAATACGGATATTGTCAGGAGCTCGGATATGCTTCGTCGATATGCCAGGGAACCGAACTGAATGACACATTACCTCATCAGGCGCTTTATGGGCATGGTGGTCGTGACCTTCCTCGTGCTGACGATCGCCTTCGTGCTTGTGCGGCTCGCGCCGGGAGATCCTGCGGCCCTGATGCTGGGGCCGGACGCAACGCCTCAGGACGTCATGGATCTGCGCGCCAGCCTCGGCCTCGATCAGCCCATCTTCGTGCAATACCTCACCTTCGTCGCCAATGCCGCACAGGGCGATCTCGGCCGCTCGCTGTTCTTCGACAATTCCGTGACCTCGGTGCTGGCGGCGCGGGCCGAACCGACCGTGTTCCTGTCGCTGTTCTCGCTGATCTTCGCCCTCGTCATCGCCACGCCGATCGGCATCTACGCCGCCTACCGGCGCGGCTCGACGCTGGATCAGTCGGCGGTGACGACCGCCATGCTCGCCGCATCGGTTCCGAGCTTCCTGACCGGCCTCATCTTTCAGCGCTATCTCGCCACCGAACTCGGCTGGTTTCCCGCCTCCGGCTATGGCGGACCCGATGCCGGGTTCCTTGATCGGATGTGGCATCTTGTGCTGCCCTCGATCACGCTCGGCATCGTGAACTCCGCGCTGATCCTGCGTTTCACCCGCGCTTCGATGCTGGACATTCTCAGCGAAGACTATGTGCGCACCGCCCGCGCCAAAGGCATGAGCGAGCGCCGCGTGGTGCTGCGTCACGCGCTCAAGAACGCCGGTATCCCGATCATCACGGTGGTGGGGCTGACCTTCGCGCTACTGGTGGCCGGCGCCGTGGTCACGGAGCGGGTGTTCAACCTGCCAGGGCTTGGCAGCCTGGTGGTGAATGCGGTGCTGCGGCGGGATTATCCCGTGATCCAGGGCACGCTCATCGTGGTGGCGATCCTCTACGTCTTCATCAATCTTCTGACCGACCTTCTCTATCTGGTCATCGACAAGCGGGTGCGGTACTGACCATGGCCGATACGACACTTTCCTCCGGCACGCCGGAAACGGCCGAACCGGAAGGCACGGGCGAACCCGGTTTCTTCCGTGTCCTGCTTGCGCGGCGCTCGGTTCAGGTCTCGCTGGTCGTGTTTCTGGCGATCGCGATTGTCTGTCTGTTCGCGTCACTGGTGGCGCCGGCCGACCCCGATGCGATGTCGGTGCGCATGCGCCTGCAGGGACCGAGTGCCGCCCACTGGTTCGGCACGGATGCGTTCGGACGCGATGTACTGTCGCGTCTTCTCTATGCCGGGCGCTCCTCGCTCAGCATCGGGCTTTCGGTGGCGATCCTGTCGTCATTGATCGGCGTGGCGATCGGCCTGACGGCAGGCTTCTTCAGCCGGCTCGACTGGCCGTTTTCGCGGCTGATCGACGCGATGATGGCGTTTCCGGACATTCTCATGGCGCTGTCGCTGGTGGCGATCTTCGGCGGCACCCTCACCAATGTCGTGGTCGCGCTCTCGATCGTTTATGCGCCGCGCGTCGCCCGCATCGTCCGCGCCTCGACGATGGTCATCCGCGAAATGCCTTATGTCGAGGCCGCCCGGGCGCTGGGAACGCGGACCTGGCGCATCATGATCACGCATGCGCTGCGCAACATCGTTTCGCCGATTCTGGTGCAGGCCACCTTCATCTTCGCCTATGCGATGCTGGCCGAGGCCGGCCTCTCCTTCCTCGGCATCGGCGTCGATCCCGAGACCCCGACCTGGGGCATCATGGTCAATGAAGGCCGCCAATACCTCGACACGGCCATCTATCTCATCCTGTTTCCGGGCGTTGCCATATCGCTGTCCGTACTGACGCTCCAGATCGTCGGCGACGCGCTGCGTGACGCGCTCGACCCGCATCTTGCCAAGGAAGCCTGAATGTCTCTCACCCTCGTCAATTTCCGCATTATCGGGCTCGATGACGCGCCCGATCAAATCCACATCGGCGATGACGGCCTGGTCGCGGAGAACGCCGCGCCGAACGCCCGGATCATCGATTGCAGCGGCGCCTTTCTGTCGCCCGGCTGGTGCGACCTGCATGTCCATGTCTGGCATGGCGGCACGGACATTTCGGTGAGGGCCTCGCAGGCAGGCCGACCGACCGGCGTCACCGCCATGGCCGATGCCGGCTCGGCCGGCGAGGCAAGCTTTCACGGTTTGCGCGAATACGTGATCGACCGCCAGTCCGAAACCGTCCGGGCGTTTCTCAATATCGGCTCGATCGGCCTCGTCGCCTGCAACCGGGTGCCGGAACTGATCGACTGGCGCTCGATCGACATCGACAAGACGCTGGCCGTGGTCGAGGCCAATCGCGACGTCATCTGCGGCATCAAGGTTCGCGCCTCGGGTGTGATCGTCGGCTCCTGGGGGATCACGCCCGCCAAGATCGCCAAGCGCGTCGCCGAGATGACCAGGCTGCCGCTGATGGTACATGTGGGCGAACCGCCGCCGCTGATTGACGAGGTGTTCGAACTTCTGACGCCGGGCGATATCGTGACCCATTGCTTCAACGGCAAGGCCGCCGGCTCTATCCGCGACACCGATGCGCTGTTCAAGATGGCCCAGGACATGGCCTCACGGGGCATATTGATGGATATCGGCCACGGCTCGGCCTCGTTCAATTTCGAGACGGCGCGCGCCTCGATGGCCGATGGCCTGAAGCCGTTCTCGATCTCGACGGACCTTCACCTTCACAGCCTCGAGGACCCGGTGCGCGACCTCGCGACCACCATGTCCAAGCTCTACGGCGTCGGATTGTCGTTCGAGGACTGTATCGAGGCGGTCTGCGCCGGACCGCGCGGCGTGCTCGGCCTCAGCGGGCGCGGCGGCCTTGCCGCGGGCACGCGCGCCGATTTCACGGTTTTCGATTTCGCCGAGGCTTCGCTGCCGGTGCTCGACAGCCAGGGCAACACCATGACGCTGGAACGGCTGTTCGAGCCGCGCATGACGGTGATCGGCAACGATGTTCAGCCGGCCGCGCGGAGGGCCTCATGAACGAGGACGCCATTCTGGATGTCCGGGGACTGAACGTCCGCTTTCGCGGCCAGGGGCGCGAGGTGACGGCGCTGCGCGACGTCAGCTTCAGCATCGGTCGCGGCCGGACGCTTGCGCTGGTGGGCGAGAGCGGCTCCGGTAAATCGGTGACCTCGCTGGCGCTGATGGGCCTGCTTCCGCCGAACGGCAGGATCGCGGCGGGCACGCTTGCCTATCGCCACCGCGACGGCCGCGTGCTCGAACTGACGGAACTCGGCGAGGCGGAGCGGCGGCGGCTGCGCGGCGTCCAGATGTCGATGATTTTCCAGGAGCCGATGTCGTCGCTCAACCCGCTGTTCACGATCGGAGACCAGATCGGCGAGATGCTGTTCCTGCACGAGACCATGGACGCGGCGACGCGGCGCAGGCGCACGATCGAAATGCTGGAACTGGTCGAGATCCCCGAAGCCGCGCGGCGGATGGACAGCTACCCCCACGAACTCTCGGGCGGCATGCGCCAGCGCGTGATGATTGCCATGGCGATGATCTGCAAGCCTTCGCTGCTGATCGCCGATGAGCCGACGACCGCGCTCGATGTTACGATCCAGGCGCAGATCCTCGACCTGATGCGGCAGTTGCAGAAGGATTTCGGCATGTCGATCCTGTTCATCACCCATGACATGGGCGTGGTG
>NZ_DEPM01000001.1:740-1043 GCF_002358775.1 Martelella sp. UBA3392 | reverse complement strand
CCATGACATGGGCGTGGTGGCCGAGATGGCGGACGATGTCGCGGTCATGTATGCCGGCGGGGTGGTCGAGCAGGCCGGCGTCGACGCGCTCTTCAACGATACCCGGCATCCTTACACAAAGGGACTTCTCTCCTCCATCCCGGGGCCGTGGCGCCGGCGCGGCGAACGGCTGGTGCCGATTCCGGGTTCCGTGCCGCCGCTTGCCAGCCTGCCGCCGGGATGCGCATTCGCGCCGCGCTGCGGCTATGCCGAACCGCGCTGTCGCGAGCCGGTGGCGCTGACGCGCAAGGCGCCCGACCATCT
>NZ_DEPM01000001.1:0-370 GCF_002358775.1 Martelella sp. UBA3392 | reverse complement strand
TTTATCAGCATTCGCAACATGACCAAGACGTTCGGCCCTGCGAGCGACCCGGTCTATGCCGTCAACGACGTCAGCTTCGATATCCCGAAGGGGTCGATAACGGGGCTGGTCGGAGAAAGCGGTTCGGGGAAGTCCACGCTGGGGCGCAGCCTGCTCAGGCTGATCGAGCCGACATCGGGCAGCACGGTTTTCGACGGCTGCGACCTCAACAGCCTGAAGGCCGGCGATCTGAGGGCCATGCGGCGGCGCATGCAGATGGTGTTTCAGGACCCGGTTTCCTCCCTCAACCCCAGGCTTTCGGTCGAGGCGATCATTGCCGAAGGTCTCGTCGCTCATGGCATCGGCTCGCGGCGCACCCGCCGCGATAAAG
>NZ_DEPM01000187.1:13788-20220 GCF_002358775.1 Martelella sp. UBA3392 | reverse complement strand
TCATCGGCCTCCTGTTGGCGAAGGCGTGGATCAAGGTCGCTCGCGCGGACGAGGCCCTTGTCATCTCGGGCCGCAAGCAGCGAGTGCAGACCACGGTGATGGATGCCGACGGCACGAGCCGATCGGAGATGTCCGAATCCCCGGTCACCGTGATCGTCAACGGCAAGTCACTGGTCAACCCCATCACGCAGCGTCACGAGATCATCTCCCTGCGTTCTCGCCAGGTGTCGTTGAACGCCGAGGCGCAGTCGCTCGACAATGTGACGCTCAACGTCGATGGCGTTGCGATCGTCAAGATCGGGTCCGACCCGGTGTTCGTCCGCCGTGCCGCCGAGCGTTTCGCGTCACAGGACAAGGCGATCGAACAGTTCACCACGGAGCAGCTTGAGGGAGCGCTGCGCGGAATCGTTGCGACGCTGTCGGTCGTCGAACTCATGCGCGAGCGCAAGAAGTTCTCGGATCAGATCGCCGCCGATGTCTCTCAGGAGCTCGCCGAGCAGGGCCTCATCCTCGACTCGTTCCAGATCAAGGGAATCACTGACGCGATGGGCTACATCCAGTCGCTCGGCGCACCCGAGATCCAGGCCAAACGCCAGGCCGCCGAGATTGCGCAGACCAACGCCGACCGCGCGATCAATCAGAAGAACATCGCGAACCAAGAAGCGAACCTGAGCGAGCAGACGGCGCTGGACACCAATACCGCCAATGCGAATGCCGGTATCGGTCGCGCCCGCGCCGAGGCCGAACAGGCTGAGCAACTCGCGAGAGCCCAGGCTGAGCAGGCGGTTCTGCAGCAGCAGGCCGAGAACCGGCAGGCACAGCTGGATGCCGACGTCAAGCGCGTCGCCGACGCTCAGCGATACGAGGCTGAGACGCGTGCTCAGGCCGAGCTCTACACTCGCGAACGTGCCGCAGAGGCTGCCGCGATCGAGAAGATCAAAGAAGCTGAGGCTCGCACCCGAATCGCCGAGCAGCAGGCTGAAGCGGATCGGGCCCGCGCCGCCGGTGAGGCAGCCGCTGCCGAGGCGCGCGCCGCCGGTGAGGCCAGCGCACTGCGCGCCCTCGCGGACGCAGAAGCCACCGCGCGGCGCCTGCGCGCAGAGGCCGAGGCCGACGCGATCCGGGCCGAAGGTCAGGCGCGTGCCGAGTCGATCGAAACCGAGGCCGAAGCCATCGCTTCGAACCAGGAGGCGATTCTGTCTCAGCGCGTGCTCGATGTGCTCCCCTCGATCATGGCGGAGTTCGCGAAGGGCTACTCCGCCATCGGCAACGTCTCGATCGTCGGTGGCGGATCCGGCGAGGAGGGCGCATCCCGCGTCATCGGGGCCGACAGCGCGACAGCCATGAAGTCGGTTTTCGACAGTGTTCAGGCGGCAACCGGCATTGACCTCGCCACCATCATCCAGGGGCAGGCCGTCGGCCGTGCCTTCGGCTCCGGTATGGCGGATGCCGCCGCGAGCGAACCCGTGCAAGTAGCCACCTCCCGGCGCACAACCAAGCCGAAGGCGGAATAGCGTTCGGCGGCAACACCCGCCCACCCCCAGGCGCGCTCTCGGCAACACCCCCGACAACGAACAGAACCCCGCCAGACGGCGGGGCTCTGCTCGTAGGGCGGGTGGGACTTGTCCCTTTCGCCCCTCCACGGCTCGCTACGCGATCCGCGGAGCCTCCGGCGAATGGGGCCCACCCACAAGGTGCGTTCGCGGCAACACCCCCGACAACGAACAGAACCCCGCCAGACGGCGGGGCTCTGTTCGTAGGGCGGGTGGGACTTGAACCCACGATCGTCGGGTTATGAGCCCGCTGCCTTGACCAGCTTGGCCACCGCCCCCTGCCAGATCAGCGTACCGGGCGTGCGCTCACGACGCGGACTTCGAACCGTCTGCCGATCAATCGTCCGAGGAGCTTCCGCGCGTGAACGGTAGCTCGAGGCTGTCGCTGATCACCTGGGGGTGGTTGCGCGCCAGGCTGATCACTCCGTATACGGCGAGGGCGCCGGCGACCCCGAACCCGATGAAGGCCCACAGCGGCGCAGTCTCGGCTTCCTGCAGCACGACGAGCCCGATGACCACCGCCACGATCGGGTCGATCACCGTCAGGCCCGCGATCACGAGATCGGGTGGCCCGAGGCTGTACGCCGTCTGGACGAAGTACGCACCGACCGCCACCGCCGCCAACAGGGCGACGACGCACAGCAGAGTGAGCCAGTCGAAGTTCTGGTCCCGGATCCGGCTCAGGACCACCTTCGCGAGTGTCGCCACGAAGCCGTAGAGAACGCCTGAGGCGACGATGTAGAACAGCGCTAGACCGTGCTTGCGGAACACGAGCCAGAGAACGGCGAAAATGACGATGGTCACCGCCAGCAGACCGAGGATGACCAGCAGCTGCGCCTGCGTGACGGGGCGCTCGGTGGCAAAGAACGCGGCGATCGTCACGAAGATGAAGATCCCGCCCACTGCCGCGATGATCGATCGAATCGACTGGCGCGTGGGGCGATGCCCACTGATGCGGGCGTTGAGCAGGGTGGTGATGACCAGCGAGACGGCTCCGAGCGGTTGCACCAGGATCAGCGGCGCCACCGAAAGCGCCGCGAGCTGGCAGACGATCGCGAGCCCCAACATGATGGTGCCCGCCAGCCACGATGGCCGCCGCAGCAAGTTCAGAAGATGATTGCGATCGAGCCCGTTCCCGCCAGAGCGGCCGGTGAGCTTCTCAACCTTCTGGACGCCCCGGTACTGATACTGGGCACCGAACGACATGAAGATGGCGCCGAGCAGCGCAAGGGGAATCCCGGCGAGGATCGCGGGGTCGCGGAACGCCTCAGTGATCTGGTCGGTCACGCTTGCCGACACGGTCAGGAGGAGCACGATTCGACCCTATCCCGGCGTCGGCCAGACGCCGTGTGTCTCAATAGGCTTGTCGCATGGCTGTTCTCCCGATCCGCATCATGGGCGATCCCGTCCTCCACGCTCCCGCCACTGCCGTCGCGGAGATCAGCGATGACATCCGTCAGCTCGTCGCTGACATGTACGAGACGATGGATGCCGCTCCTGGCGTCGGCCTGGCGGCCCCGCAGGTAGGCGTAGGGCTTCGGATCTTCACCTACAGCTACACCGATGACGACGGTGCACCGTGGCGAGGCGTGGTCATCAACCCGGAGCTGTGGATCACTCCCCTGGAACCGGGCGAGCCCGATCCCGATGAGGAGTCGGAGGGATGCCTCTCGTTCCCGGGTGAGCGGTTCCCGCTGCGCCGCTCCGAGCGTGCCCGGGTCACCGGGATCGATCTCGACGGCCAGCCCGTCGACATCGAGGTCGACGGATGGCGTGCCCGCATCCTGCAACACGAATTCGACCACCTCGACGGTGTGCTCTACCTGGACCGGCTCGGTGACCGCGACTGGCGCACCGCCCAGAAGATCTCCCGCAAACAGGGCTGGGGCACACCAGGGAAGTCGTGGATGCCAGGAGTCGACGACCTCGACGCCTGAACGGAAGACGAGGGTATGGAGTAATGGCTCCCCGGCTTGGACTCGAACCAAGAACCTATCGGTTAACAGCCGATTGCTCTGCCAATTGAGCTACCGAGGAAAATGCCCGCCGCAGCGGGCAACCCCACTATCTTAGCAAAGCCGACGGGGTTTCAACGACGCGAGCCAGGCCCTCGTCGCGCCGTCAGGACACGACGAAGCGGCGGTCTGCTTCTGCGCTCGGCGTCCAGATCAGATCGTTCGTACCGTGGCCGAAGGCGACGACGTGCCCACCGCGCAGCACGAGCACGTTCGCGTCGAGTTCCTTCACGGCTTCGGGGTCATGCGTGGAGACGACAGCTGCCATGCCGGTGTCATCTCGTCGCCGCGTGATGGCCTCGCGCGCGGCTTTGCGGACTTCGACATCGAGATTCGCGAACGGTTCGTCGGCCACGAGAATCCGCGGGTCGACGACGAGGCCTCGGGCGAGCGCCACACGCTGGCGCATCCCCGCCGAAAGCTCGTAGGGGAACTTGTTCGCAACGCCCAGGGGAAGCATGAGCTCATCGAGCAGGCCCGCGACGCGGATCGCGAGGGCCTTCTGGTTGATTCGCCGCTCCCTCGAGGTGATCGGCTCGGCGATGACCTCCGAGACCGTCAGCCGGGAGGGCAAGTGTGCGCCGGCTGATTGAGGCAGGTAGCCGGCGAAATATGTCAGTTCGCGGATCGCCCTGCCGGGGCGCCGGACCGAGATGCCATCGACGAGCGCGTCTCCCCCGGTGACCGACACGCCTTCGTGCGCGCGACCAGCAAGCACCGAAAGGAGGCTCGATTTTCCGGCGCCGGTAGGACCCATGAGCGCAAGAACCGAGCCGCGAGCGACAGTGAAGGTGATCCCGTCGATGAGCTTGTCGGTCTCGCCGCGACCGGTGTGACTGATCGAGAGGTCCGAGCACACGATCGCCGCTTCGGTGGCTCTGCGACGAGGAGACATACCCTCATCCTGCCGTGCCGTTGCGCTGGGATCCAGTCCAGAGTCCCGGTCGATCAGCGTTCGGTGTCGCCTGTCCAGCGCTGCCGCTCCAGATCGAGCTCGCGCAGCTGCAGGCGAATCCGACGCCCCTCCTCGGAGTCCGGAGGCACGCGCTGGACTGCGCGAACCAGTTCCGCCTTCTCCGAATCGACGCGTCGCACGATCAATCGACGCATCAAATCGGATGCCGAGGCTGCGGCATCCGCCTCGCCGAGGGCCGGGAACGCAGACATGAGCAGCTCCGAGCCGAGCGCGCGGTAGGGCTCGCGGATGGTGTCAACGGCCTGCACTGCCCATCCCGCTCGCGTGTAATCGGGCGCCTCGACCACGGCGGCACGAACGGCATCGAGCGCGGGGTGCTGGAACGCCGCTCCCAGGGCGCGACGGACCGTCGCATCGTCGAGGCGGTGCCCGAATTGCAGAGCCGCCATGAGCGCGTCACGCTCGATCACGACATCGCGGGTACGAGGAAGCGACGCGATCGTCGGGATCAGCACCGGTGCGGAGGCGGCGGCTCCGTCATCCGGATGCTGGCGCTCAGCCGGCGGCGCGTCATCGCGCCCACGCCGCTGCAGCGACCCGCCCGTGTCACGCGAACGGGAAGCTCGCGATACCGCTGCGCTCACCTCGTCGAGATCCAGACCGATCCGGCGCGCGAGGACGCGGACGTACCCGGGTCGCAACGACGGGTCTCGGATGTCGGCGACAACAGGTGCGGCTGCGCGGAGCGCTGCGGCGCGCCCCTCCACAGTGCCGAGGTCGTACTGCGAAAGTCGCTGGTCGATGACGAACTCGAACATCGGCGCCTTCGTTGTCATGAGGGCGCGCACGGCGTCGTCACCACGAGCGAGCCGCAGATCGCACGGGTCTAGCCCGTCCGGCGCCACGGCCACGTACGTCTGTGCCGAAAAGCGCTTCTCGTCGGCGAAGGCCCGGAGCGCCGCCTTCTGACCCGCGGCATCCGGGTCGAAGGTGAAGACGACCTCTCCCCCG
The DNA here is from genome assembly GCF_002358775.1 of Martelella sp. UBA3392. Classification (NCBI taxonomy): domain Bacteria; kingdom Pseudomonadati; phylum Pseudomonadota; class Alphaproteobacteria; order Hyphomicrobiales; family Aurantimonadaceae; genus Martelella; species Martelella sp. UBA3392. Next base: position 14,725 of record NZ_DEPM01000187.1, on the reverse strand, counting down.
CTCGAATCGTCGCCCATGACGCGCCTGAGCACCGTGATGTGATCGCTGCCGAACGCCGTTCCACAGGTTGCGATCGCCGTCGTGATGCCGGCGAGATGACACGCCATGACATCGGTATAGCCCTCGACGACCACGACGCGATGCTCCCGGGAAATGTCTCGCTTGGCAAGGTCGAGGCCGTACAGTACCTGCGACTTCCGGTAGATCGAGGTCTCTGGGGTGTTCAGGTACTTCGGCCCCTGGTCATCCTCGAGCAGCCGTCGCGCCCCGAACCCGACGACTTGGCTGGTCACATCTCGGATCGGCCAGATGAGGCGGCCACGAAAGCGGTCGTACGTGCCGCGCTGGCCCTGCGAGAGCAGCCCCGCAGCCAACAGCTCCTCGCGCGTGAACCCTTGCCCAGCGAGAGCGTCTGAGAGGTTTGACCAGCCCTTGGGCGCAAAGCCCACCCCGAAGTGCGCAGCGGCAGCAGCGTCGAACCCTCGCTCACCCAGAAACCGGCGTCCGACCTCGGCCTCGGGCGTCAGAAGCTGGGCTCGAAAGTACTCGGCAGCTGCAGCGTTTGCCGCGTAGAGGCGACTACGTCCCGAGTTCTCCGGTGCCGCGCCGCCCTCCTCGAAGTGCAGGGTGTAGCCGATCCGCCCGGCCAACCGCTCGACAGCCTCGGTGAAGCTCAGGTGGTCCATCTTGCGCAGGAACGAGTACACATCGCCGGACTCGCCACACCCGAAGCAGTGATAGAAGCCGACCTGCGGTCGCACATGGAAGCTCGGGCTGCGCTCATCGTGGAAGGGGCACAGTCCCTTCAGCGAACCGACACCGGCGGGCTTGAGGGCTACACGCTCGCCGATCACATCGGCGATGTTCGTCCGCGCCTTCACCTCGTCGATGTCGGCCTGCGCGATCCGTCCTGGCATCAGGCCGCCCTACCGGGCCC
>NZ_DEPM01000187.1:12515-13477 GCF_002358775.1 Martelella sp. UBA3392 | reverse complement strand
GGCCGCCCTACCGGGCCCGCATCGGCGCGCCGGGCACCCAGATGCCGAGGGATGCGACATCGACCTCGCCAACGAGGCGGCCGTGCCACGAGATCGCGTGCTGATCGGTCAGGCTTGCGACTTGATCGACGATGGTGCGGCGCCGTTCGCGGTCGGTCGTGGCGTGATCGAAGTCTTCACGGTGCACAGCATCCAGCTCATGCGGGTTCTCCCACAGCGCTGTGGCCAGGCGCTTGAGCAGGCGCCGCTGCTCTTTGTACAGCGCCTTGCGGCCGTCGATACTCACCACCACAGCACCAATGATGCCCTTGAGCACCCCCATCTCGGCCTCGATGACACGAGGCACCACGACGTGTGCGTGAAAACGCGTCAGTTCCGGACCTCCGGCTGCTGCCCGGGTCGCCGTCACGGCGGCACGCGCGAAGCGTCCAATGAGGTCGCTGGTCAGGTTCTTCAACCGCGCGAGGTCGGAGCGCGTTCCCGAGAAACTGGCAACCCATTCCGGCATCCGCATGAGGCGATAGAGGGCGTCCTCGAGCTCGTCCCGCGCAAAGTCGTATCCCACCCAGGTCTGGATGGCCTGGATGAGCGCGTCATGCTCGGCAGGGTCGGCCAGGCGCGCGGGGTCGAGGTACCCGTTGACGATGGCGTCCTCGAAATCGTGTACGGAATAGGCGATGTCGTCGGAGAGATCCATGACCTCGGCCTCGATGCAGCGAACGCGGCCGGGAGCGCCCTCGCGCATCCACGTGAAGACCGCCTCATCCTCGTCGTATACCCCGTACTTGAGCCGGCCACCGGGATCAGGAAGCGGATGCGCGGAAGTCCACGGGTACTTGCAGGTGGCATCCAGGCTCGCGCGCGTGAGGTTGAGGCCGTGGCTTCGGCCGGTGGCGTCGATCACCTTGGGCTCCAGGCGCGACAGGATGCGCAGGGTCTGCGCGTTCCCCTCGAACCCGCCG
>NZ_DEPM01000187.1:0-12200 GCF_002358775.1 Martelella sp. UBA3392 | reverse complement strand
CCCCGCCGATGTCTTCTGCCCAGTCGTTCAGGGCGCGCTCGCCGTTATGGCCGAAGGGAGGATGCCCCAGGTCGTGACTCAGGCACGCGGTATCGACCACGTCAGGTGCGAGCTGCAGCGCCGTCGCAAGCTCGCGCCCGACCTGCGCGACCTCGAGCGAGTGCGTCAAGCGGTTGCGAGCGAAGTCCGCAGGACTTGCCGGGCTCAAGACTTGGGTCTTTGCGGCAAGTCGACGAAGCGCAGCCGAATGCAGCACGCGCGCCCGATCCCGTGCGAAGCCGTCGCGCTGCGATCGGTGGTGCTCAGCGTAGAATCGCTCGGCATCGGCATCCGTATATCCCGGATGCACCGGAATGCCCCGCTCAGCCACCGCTGTGATCCAGTTCGGCCTCGGCCAGCGCGCACGATTCCACGCCGTCGATCTCCTGCGACTCAAGCCACCGGTCGGGCAGGGCGGGTCGCTTCGGGCTCCCTGCGCGCCCACGCTGGCCCTCGGCGGCGGCGCCGGGATAGGGGGCGTCCAGGTCCAGCTCCGCGAGAAGCTCGTCGATCTCGGCGAGCGAGGATGCCGTCGCGAGCCGAGCACGCAGATCACCGCCTACCGGGTAGCCCTTGAAGTACCAGGCGACGTGCTTACGGATGTCGCGACAGCCGCGGCCCTCGTCCTCGAAGAACTCGACGAGGAGCTCGGCATGCCGGCGAAACGCCTGCGCGACGAACCCGAGGTTCGCGTCCACGGTCGGGCCGGCATCCACATCGAACGCCCGCGCCAGCTCTCCGAACAGCCAGGGCCGCCCAAGGCATCCCCGACCCACGACGACCCCATCACACCCGGTCTCGGCCATCATCCGCGTCGCGTCCTCGGCGGCCCAGATGTCGCCGTTGCCGAGCACCGGAACTGACGTGACGTGCTCCTTGAGTCGGGCGATCGCCTCCCAGTCAGCTTCCCCGGAGTAGAACTGGGCGGCGGTGCGAGCGTGAAGCGCGACGGCTGAGACCCCGGCATCCTCGGCGATTCTGCCGGCTTGGAGATAGGTGAGATGGTCGTCGTCGATTCCCTTACGCATCTTTACCGTCACGGGGATGGGCCCCGCCGCGAGTACGGCGCGCGTCACGATCTCACGGAAGAGGCCGAGCTTCCACGGCAGGGCGGCGCCGCCGCCCTTGCGCGTGACTTTCGGGACGGGGCATCCGAAGTTCATGTCGATGTGATCTGCCCGGTCTTCCTCGACCAGTACCCGAACCGCACCCTCCACCGTGGCGGGATCCACACCGTAGAGCTGAATCGATCGCGGCGTTTCGGACTCGTGATGGGTGATCAACCGCATCGTCGTGTCGTTGCGCTCGACGAGTGCCCGTGACGTGATCATCTCGCTGACATAGAGACCGGCGCCGTACTCGCGACACAACCGCCGAAACGCGGTGTTGGTGATGCCGGCCATCGGCGCGAGCACGACCGGCGCGTCGACCGTGATCGGGCCGATGCGCAACGGCGCGACAGACGTGGCTGACGGTGTTGACGGCATCCACCCATTCTCCCAGACCTGCGCCTCGACGTGCCGCGCCCTCCCCCGCAGCCGCCGGTAGCCTGAAACCATGACCGACGTGCAGCAGCTTTCTCTTCGTGACATCCCCTTCGTGACCGCCGACGGCCAGACCGCGACGCTCGGGGACTACGGCGACGGTGTTGTACTGGTGGTCAATGTCGCCTCAAAGTGCGGTCTGACACCGCAGTATGCGCAGCTCGAGCAGCTTCAGAAGACCTACGGTGATCGCGGATTCACCGTGGTCGGGTTCCCCTGCAACCAGTTCATGGGTCAGGAGCCGGGCAGCATGGACGAAATCCTCGACTACTGCTCGACCACCTGGGGTGTGTCGTTTCCGATCGCCGAGAAAGTCAAAGTCAACGGCTCTCACGCCGCGCCGCTCTACAAGGCGCTCAAGAAGGCGAAGGATGCCGAGGGCAAGCGGGGTCCGGTGCTCTGGAACTTCGAGAAGTTCTTGCTCACCCCCGACGGCACCGTCCACCGGTTCCGCCCGACGACCAAGCCCGACGATCCGTCGATCGTTGCGGTGATCGAAGACTCACTCCCCCGCTGATCTCGCGAGGCCTTCACCACCGGTCAGTGGTGGAAGCTGCCCGCCTCTTCCTCGCTCATCGGCACCGAGACGGGGTGCTTGTCGAAGTGCGCAATGGCATCGCGGTAGTCATCCATCAGCAGGCTTGCCTCATCGCGGCTGAAGCCGGCGCGCACGAGGATGCGCTGTACGGCCAAGTCCTGCCGGTCGGCGGGCATAGTGTAGGCCGGGACCTGCCAGCCCCGTGTGCGCAGCCGGTCGGCAAGATCAAACAGGGTGAATCCGTGCTCGGCTCCCTCGACGAGTTTCCACGAGATAGCCGGAATGCCGTGCTCTGGACTGCCATCGTTGATGAGCTCGAAGTGACGAGTCCGGTACGTGCCTGGAGGTCATCCAGTGCCGCACTGACTGCTTGCACTGGCTCGTACTGGCCGGTGAAGGTAACACCCAACGTGGGTAGCACGCCGATCGTGTTCTCATCGGCGCGAGAAAGAACCGCATCCGGCGTCATGATCAGCCGGTCATGTTCCATGGGGATTTCGCGCAGCTCGATGTCCCAGTAGCGGGCGAACTTGTGCCAACACACCTGAACGGGCCCGCAGATGAGGTTTGGTTTGTCCGTCGACAGACCAGCTGCCCGCCGGCGCTCGCGCCATTTCCACAGCAGGGCCATACCGCCGAGCATCGCCGCCTCGCTCGAGCCGGTCGTCGATGTGCCGAGGGTGTTCTCCGCCTCGGGAGAGTTCCAGAGGTCGGCGAGGATGTGGACACACCGCGCCTCAATCGCCGCGGTCTGCGGATACTCGTCCTTGTCGACCATGTTCTTGTCGATGCAGTCGTCCATCAACTGGTGGACTTCGGGCTCTTCCCAGGTCTGGCAGAAGGTGGCGAGGTTCTGGCGGGCATTGCCGTCCATCATCAACTCGTCCTTGACCGCGGCATAGGCGGAACGCGGCGCGCGGACCTTCTGCGGGAATTCAGTTTTGGGCAAAGCGGTCAGGAAATCTGCAGAACCGTACGTTTCGTCATTCGGATCGAACAGGTCTTCTTCGGCGGATTTGTCAGCCACAGGTCTCTCCCCTAATCTGGAACCAGCAAAAGAAGTACCCAGCGGTTGACCTGGGGTCAAGGAGTGACGGTAAGCTGATGCTGTCTCATGCTCGGCGTCTGCCGCGATCGCGGCTTTCGAAAAACTTTAATGCTGGCGCGTTATTGCTGCGGCGCCGACGACCGGCAAAAGCGCCGGAAGGCCTGTGACGAAGGAAACGGGGGACGACGAAATGACCGATATTGCCAGTTCCATGCTTGCGCCGGAACATCCGGTGGACGCGATCTGGGATGCCGCGCCGCTGCTGCTTGCCCCCGACCTCACCTGCCCGGAGGCGACGGATCGCTTTGCCAGCCGAAGCGGCGCCTTTCACACCAGCGCCTGCGTGGTCGATGGCGATGGCCGTCTTCTCGGCATTGTCAGCCTCAGGGACTGCCTCAACGGAAGCGGTCCCATCGAAGAAGTCATGTCGACGAAGGTTCCGACCGTCAGGCGTGTTGAAGCCGGGGCCGAACGGACGGCCTATGACATGATCGACCGCGGGATCGACATCATGCCCGTGCTGGAGCGGGATGGCCGCGTGGCCGGCGTGGTTCACGCCGAAAAGGCCAACGCCTTTCTGGTCGAGGAACTGCATGAGGACGCCGATCGCTGGGTCGGCATCGCGGGCGGGGTGAAGGATGATTACTTCGATCATACCGTCTGGTCCGACTTCCGCCGGCGGGTTCCCTGGGTGCTGGCGCTTGCCGTCGCCGGCCTTGCCGCAGGCTATGTGGTCCACATCTACGAGGATGCGCTCGACGCGCTCGTGATCCTCGCCCTTTACATGCCGATGGTCGCCGATACCGGCGGCAATGTCGGCACCCAGTCCGCAAGCCTTGTGACGCGTGCGCTCACGACCGGCGACGTCAAGACGCGCGAGACGCTCTGGATATTATGGCGGGAGACGCGCGTCTCGCTGCTGATGGCCGGCACGTTGTTCCTATTCGCCTTCCTTAAGGTGCTGCTGATCTCCAACGCCGCCGATGTGCCCGCCACGATGACGCTCGAGGGAATAGGCTTTGCAATCGCGATCGCGCTTGCGGCCCAGGTCATCTCCGCAACGCTGATCGGCGCGGTGCTGCCGCTGGTGGCCGTCGCCGTCAGGCAGGATCCGGCCGTGGTTTCCGGCCCGGCGCTGACCACCATTGTCGACCTCACCGGCCTGCTGCTCTACTTCACGATCACCGCCTCGATGCTTGGTCTGGCCGTGCCATAAGGGCGCGCCATTGATTTTCGGCGGGTTCGTCCGTAGTAAAAAGCGAGGGGTCCGGCGGTGCATCTACGCGGGACGACAGATCACGACTTACCGAGGGCAGCGACAATGCGGATCGCGGTTTATGGCGGAAACGTCATCTTTCCACAGCAGGAATTTGCAGATCCGCGCCGCGTCCTGGCTGTCACCTTGCGCGCGATCTCCCTTTGCCTGCTGCTGTTCGTCGCCGCCGGCTGCGGAAAGCGCCCCGGAACCGAAGTCCTTTATCCGCATCCCGATGCCGCGGCGCCGGCGCGGACCGTGACCATTTATGTCGCGACCACGCGGGAGCCGGCCGAAAACCGCATCGAGGGGTATACGCGGGAGCGCGAAGACGAATTAAGCTATGCCGAATTCGTGATTTCGATCCCGCCGGATCATGTTCCCGGCGAGATCGAATGGCCGCTTTCCCGTAAGGCCCGTCCTGATCAGGATTTCACCGTGCTCCGCCACACGGCGCTCTCGCGGGCCGCCTTCGACAGCCGGATCGGCAGGGCCGCCCGCGAAAGCGGCAAGGCGGCGATGTTCGTCCACGGCTTCAATGTCAGCTTCCAGGAGGCGGTGTTCCGAATCGCGCAGCTTTCGGCCGATTCCAACATATCCGGCGTGCCAATCCTGTTCTCCTGGCCCTCTCAGGCCCGCATCTTCGACTATGTGACCGACAAGGAATCCGCGACCTTCTCCCGCGACGGTCTGACGGACGTGCTGCAGCAGGTCACCGGCCAGCCGGGTGTGCGCTCGGTTCTCTTGTTCGGCCACAGCATGGGCGGCTGGCTGACCATGGAGGCGCTCCGGCAGCTCAGCCTCGAGGGCGACGTCAAGGCTCTGAAAAAGCTCAACGTCATCCTCGCCGCGCCCGATATCGACGAGGATGTGTTTGCGACCCAGGTTGACGCCATCGGGCCGCTGGATCCGCCGATGATGGTGATGGTTTCGAGCGACGATTACGCCTTGCGCGTATCGCGCCTTTTGCAGGGCAACCGCCAGCGCGCCGGCCAATTCGACATCACCGATCCGGAAGTCGTGGAAGCCGCCAAGGCGATGAATATCCTGCTTCTTGACATCTCCTCGATTTCCTCAACCGATGCCCTGCGCCACAGCCGCTACACCGCCATGGCGTCGCTATACAAAGAGTTGGAAGACACTGACGACATGGTGAGCAGCGGCTTCCGCCAGGCCGGCGGTCGTTTCTTCGAACCGGCGCAGGCCGCAGCGACGCCTTCGCCCTGAACGGGCCTTCGGCGTGTGCCGTTTCGGGATCGCCGCCTTGCAATCGCGGCGATCTTCCCAAACAATCGTCCCCAAAATCGTCACAGCATCGGGAGGAAAAAAATGCGCGCCGGCTCCAAATACCAGCACCTTGTCCACCATGCAGGCTGTCCTTGCCACACGCCGGAGGTGATCCGGCTGAACGAGCGGCTGATGCAAGGCGTCAACCGGCGCTCCGTTCTGAAGGCTATCATCGGGGCGGCGGCGGCCAGCGCGTTCGCCTCGGCCCCGGCCTTCGCGCAGGGCGGCGAACGGGCGATCCTTTTTTCGAATGTCCGGGTGTTCGACGGCCTTTCCAATGCGCTTGTCGAAGGGCGCAACGTTCTCGTGCGCGGCAATCGCATCGAGGCGCTGGTCCCGGTCAGCGAGGATATCGCCAATGCCGACGTCATCGATTGCGGCAACCGGGTGCTGATTCCGGGCCTGATCGATTCGCACTGGCATTCGCTGCTCTGCGCCATTCCGATGCAGACCGCCATGGCCGCGCAGGTGCCTTATGTTCATCTGGTGGCGGCCAATGAATCGGAAAAGACGCTGATGCGCGGCTTCACCACGGTGCGCGATGTCGGCGGGCCGTCCTTCGCCCTGAAGCGCGCGATTGACGGCGGAAAGGCGGTGGGCCCGCGCATCTATCCCTCCGGCGCGATGATCTCCCAAACCTCCGGCCATGGCGATTTCCGCATGGAATACGAGATCCCGGCCTCCGACCAGAGCAATCTCAGCCATGCCGAGGAAGCCGGCATTTCCTCGATCGCAAACGGCGTTCCGCAGGTTCTCAATCGCGTTCGCGAGCAGTTGCTGCTCGGCGCGAGCCAGATCAAGATCATGACCGGCGGCGGCGTGTCCTCGCTCTACGACCCCGTGCCAAGCCTGCAGTTCACGCCGGATGAAATCCGCGCCGCCGTGCAGGCGGCGACCGACTGGGGCACCTATGTCTGCACCCATGTCTACACCGCAAAGGGCATCCGCCGCTCGATCGACAACGGCGTCCAGTGCATCGAACACGGCCAGCTTGCCGATGAGGAAACGGTGCGGATGATGCTCGACAAGGGCATCTGGTGGAGCATCCAGCCCTTCCTCGGCGGCGAGTTCGCCAACCCGATGAGCACCGACAAGCAGCGCGGCGAGCAGCAGATGATTGCCGAGGGCACGAGACGCTGTTTCGAATGGGCGCAGAAATTCAATTTCGAGCGCATGGTGTGGGGCACCGATATCCTGTTCAACCCGGCCAAAACCGAAACGCAAGGCGCTCAGCTTGCAAGACTGTCCGAATGGTTCTCGCCGGCGGACGTGCTGAAGCTCGCGACCAGCCGCAGCGGCGAACTGCTGGCGCTGTCGGGCGAGCGCAACCCCTATGACGGTCGTCTCGGCGTGATCGAAAAGGGCGCCTTCGCGGACATGCTGCTGGTCGATGGCAATCCGCTCGATAATATCGCTCTGGTTGCAAATCCGGACAATTTTGCGGTAATCATGAAGGACGGCCGCATTTTCAAGAACAGCCTAGAGAGCTAGACAATTGGGGGCACATTTGAAGTCCGTTTTATTTGCCGTGTCGGTTTTGGCATGCCCGATGGCCCTGACGGCGGAGGCGGCAGACCTGTCGGCCGTACCGCCCGCGCCGCAGCCGACAGCCGTGATAGAGACGCCGGGCGATGGCTGGCAGTTCGAGATCACGCCCTATGTCTGGATGACCGGGATGTCGGGCAGCGTATCGCCCTTCCGGCGGGCGCCCACCGTTCATATCGACAGCAGCTTCTCGGATATCCTCGAGGAGTTGAATATCGCCGGTTTCGCCAATGCCTGGGGGACCAACGGCGCGTTCGGCTTCTACGCCGACCTGATGTATGTCGACACCACCGCCAACGAGGCCTCCGGCCCGGTGGCGATCCCGGCTTACGGCATCACCGTGCCCGGTATCGATGTCAGCGTCGACAGCAAGCTCTTTTCCGGCGCGTTGTTCGGCGCTGTGCGGCTTGCCGAAACCGATGACTTCCGCCTCGATGCGCTTGGCGGCATCCGCTTCGCGCATCTCACCACCGAGGTCACGGCCTCCATCCCCTCGGTCCCGCGCGCATACAGCGCGAAGAGCGAGTTCGGCTGGGTCGATCCCGCCCTCGGGTTCCGGATGGCCTATGATGCCGGCGACCGCGTCAGCCTCGTCGGCCAGGCCGATGTCGGCGGCTTCTCGGTGGGCTCGGACCTGACATGGCAGGCGATGGCCACGATCAACTACCGGATCACCAAAGCGACCGCGCTCTCCTTCGGCTACAGATACATGTCCATCGACTACGATGATGACGGGCATGTCTTCGACACCGTTCTGCAAGGCCCGACCGTCGGGCTGAGCTTCCGGTTCTAGCCCCAGACTGTCAGCCCTGACGGTTGACAGACTTTCCTGCTATGCAGGATAGTCGTTCCTGCGCCACAACCCTCGGGGGCGGAAAATAATAAAACTGGGTGCTTGCGTGCGTATAACGGGTTCAATGCTTCTCCTCATGGCGGGAATTTTCACGCCGTTTCGCGCATTCGCGAGCAGCAGTCCCGTGATTCCCTTCTTCGGCGCCTATTTCCCGTCCTGGATCGCCTGTTCGCTGATCGGCATTTTCGGCGCTGTCATCGTCCGGCTCGTGTTCATCAAGATCGGGCTCGATGACGTGATGCCCGTGCGGGTGATCGTCTACCTGTTCCTGGCAATCGCCATCGGGCTTGCCGCCTCCCTCATCCTGTTCGGACGGTAGAGCCATGCTGAGCCCAAAGACCGCCGCCCTCGCCCTCATCCCCATCGTCGTCATCGGCGCAACCGCCTTTCTCGGCTGGAAGCACATGGCGCGGATGGGCGCCGATATCCTGTCGCAGGACGCCACCCTGACCGCGCCGATCACCCAGATTTCCTCGACCGTTCCCGGCCGGATCTCGGAGATCCATGTCGCGGAGAACGACAAGGTCGAGAAGGGGCAATTGCTGTTCGAGATCGAGGACGAATCCTACCGCCTCCTCGTGGTCCAGGCCGAAGGCGACCTCAAGGCCGCCGAGGCGATGCACGAGACCCAGAAACGCAATATCGACGCCGAGGCGGCGAACGCGGAGATCGCCCTGCAGCAGATCGAACGCGCCCGCGTCAATCTCGAACTGGCGCAGGAAACGCTCGATCGCCTGCTGCCGCTCCAGCCCAAGGGCTACGTCACCGATCAGGAAGTGCAGGACGCGCGCACGGCCAAGCGCGATGCCGAGGTATCGCTCGAACAGGCCCTGCAGCAGAGCAAGGCGGCCGACGCGCTGGTGTCCTCCCCGGAGGAAACGCTGGCCCTGATCCAGAGCCGGCAGGCGGCGCTCGATATCGCCCGGCGCAATCTCGCCAACACCAAGATCTACGCCCCGCATGACGGCCGGGTGGTCGGGCTGACGACTTCGAGCGGCCAGTTCGTGGCCTCCGGCGCGCCGCTGTTCACGCTGGTCAACACCGGCGAATGGTACGCTTCCGCGCTCTACCGGGAGGCCGAACTGGAAAAACTGCCGGCGGGCACCTGCGCCTCGGTCTATGTGATGGCCGACCGATCCGTCGAGATCAAGGGCGTGGTGCAGGGCATCGGCTGGGGCGTCATCTCCGGCGGCGCGATCGATATTCAAAGCGCCCTTCCCTATGTGCCGAAGGAACTTGACTGGGTCCGGATCGCGCAGCGCTTTCCGGTGCGCATCAAGCTCATCGATCCGCCGGAAAACCTGATGCGCATCGGCGCGTCCGCCTCGACTGTGGTTCGTCATGGCGAGCACTGCTGAGCGCAGCGACTTCAGGCGGCGGTCCCACCGCCTGATCGATGACCTGATGCCGTTTCCGGGGCGGCTCAGGCTGTCCCTGTCGATCGGCGCGATCTGCGCGATCTCGACCGTGCTGTCGATGATGTACCACTTTCCGGAAGCGGCCATCGGCTGCTATCTGGTGATCTTCCTGATGCGCGCCAACGCCGCCGAGAACGTCGTCACCGGCATCGGCATCATCATCGCGGTGAGCCTGGTGGTGTTCCTGCTGATCGGCATCATCAACCTCACCATCGATTTTCCGCCGGCGCAGATCGCGGCGATCGTGATCGCCTCGTTCATCTTCCTCTATCTCGATTCCGCCACCAAGGCCGGCGAGCAAGCCGGCATCGTCGCCTTGGTCATCGCCTTCGTGCTGACCCTGCTCGGCAATGTGCCGATCGGCGAGATCGCGACCCGGGCCGTGCTCTACGCCTGGGCGATGGTGTTCGTGCCGATGGCGGTGATGGCCGTTTACAACCTCCTGTTCGGCATCCCGCCGCAAAAGCTGCTGCGGGAAGCCATCGCCGAACGGCTGGAGCAATCCGCCAACGCGCTCGAAGGAAGAGAGGACGCCCGGGAAAAACTGATGGGCCTCATCGGAGAGGGAACCGCCGAACAGGAAAAGCGGCTTCTGCTGATCAAGTTGCTCTCCATCCTGCGCGGCCGAGCCTATGAATTTCTGGAGCGAACGCAGTCCCACAGCTATCGCCTGATGCTGGCCGTCTCGGCCCTGCCGGAGGAAGGCCCCGCGGACGATGCCGGCCCAGCGCGGCAACGGCTTGCGGCTCACTGCTGCGCGCTTGCCGCAGCGGTGCTGGCCAAAAAGGACCTCCCCGAACCTGAGACTTATGCCGACCTGCCCAACGAGCTCGAGCCGGTCGCCGGCGCGCTCGCCGATATCAGCCGGGTCGCACCGCTTGAAAAGGGCGCCCCGGTGGACGATCCGCCGGTCGCGCCTGACATCTTTTCCCATCCGCGCCACCTGCATTTCGCGCTGAAAACGACGCTGGCCGCCGTCACATGCTTCTTCATCTATACCGCGATCGACTGGCAGGGCATCCATACGGCGATGATCACCTGCTATGTGGCCGCGCTCGGCACCACAGGCGACACCGTCCACAAGCTGGTGCTGCGCATCACCGGCTGCCTGATCGGCGCGTTTTTCGGCCTGATCGCCATCCTGTTCGTGATCCCGCAGCTTGATTCGGTCGGCGGGCTCGCTTTCCTGATCTTCGCCGTCGTGTCGCTTGCCGCCTGGGTTTCCACAGGCAATGAGCGCATCTCCTATGGCGGCGTGCAGATCGCGCTCGCCTTCCTGCTGACGGTGATCCAGGGCTTCGGGCCCGGCACCAGCCTGAGTGCCGCCAGCGACCGCATCATCGGCATTCTGCTCGGCAATGCGGTGGTCTATGTGATCTTTACCAATATCTGGCCGGTCAGCGTCAAGGACGAGGTGAAGCGGCGCACGGCGGCGGCAATCGCCAAGCTGAAATCGCTCGCAAACGCTGACCAGCCGGTTCGCCAGGCCTCCACCGGGCTCGTCGCATCGATCCAGACCGACCTCGGCGTTATCCGGGAAGCGGTTGACATGGCCTCCTATGAACCGCGACATATGCGTCCGGGGAAAACCGAGCGCGAAACCTATCGTAGCGACGCCGCCATGCTGGAGGATTTGTCGCTGGCGCTTTATTTCAGGCCCGTGGTCGATGATGAGACACGGTCGCGGCTGGCTGTTGCGGAGCGACGCATCGATGCGGGTGAGACCGCCGCAACGGAGGAAACGACCGGGATGGAAGAGGCGGGAACGGGAGAGAGCCGATGAGACGACATCTGATGCCTGCCCTCGGCCGCGGCGCGTTTCTCGCCATGATGCTGGCGCTTTCCGGCTGCGTCGCCGATACGCTCGCGCTGGCGCCGCAATCACCCGACGCGCAATGGCAGCCCGGAGATGGCGACGAGGCCGCTGAGATGCGCCGGCAGGCGGAGGAAAGCGGCGCGCTGGCGCTCACCGCGCCGACGGTGGACGAAAGCCGGCTCTACAGCCTGCCGCAACTGATCGACCTCGCCCAGCGCAGCAATCCCGATACCCGCGTCGCCTGGGAACAGGCCCGCCAGGCAGCGCTCGCCGTCGGCATGGCGGAGGCGACCTACCTGCCGGTGATCACCGCCAACGTCATCGGTGGAAGCAACGAGAATGCCGCCGAACTGCCGATACCGATCGGCGGCAATGCCTATTTCAACTCCAATATCAACGGCGTCGTGCCGTTCATGGCGCTGCAGTGGCTGGCCTTCGATTTCGGCGGCCGCAGTGCGGTGGTGGAAGGGGCGAAGCAATTGTCGCTGGCCGCCAACTACCAGTTCAACGCCACCCATCAGCGGCTGATCTTCGAGGTCACCAGCGCATTCCACGATTACAACGCCGCCCGCGCCCACAGCCGCGCTGCCGGCCAGGCGCTTGCCAACAGCCGCACGGTTTACGACGCGATCAGGGCGCGGCGCGAGCGCGGGCTCGCCACCTCGGTCGATCTCGCCCAGGCCGAGCAGATCGTGGCGCAGGAGGAGTTGCGCGTGGTCCAGGCGCGCGGCGGCGAACAGGATACCTACCAGGCGCTGCTCGGGGCGGTCGGCCTCTCGCCGATGACCAAGCTGAAGATCGAGGACACCAAGGATCGCAGGCTTCCGCGCGCATCCAGCATGCCGACCGAGACGATG
>NZ_DEPM01000178.1:16199-20995 GCF_002358775.1 Martelella sp. UBA3392 | reverse complement strand
TCGTAGCCATAGCTACGGCGAGGATTTTCAACGACGCAGGCTTTCAAAATCGCCCGGCCCTGAAAGGGTGCGGCTGGAATGGCCCCCGTGGGCGTCAAAATCCTCGCGCGATGCTCAAGCATCGCTCTGCGGTGTTTTCCTACTCGGATGGCCATTCCAGCGCGCATCATATGGGTCCTAATCACTGATCCTTGGTATTACCTCGCCGACATTCTGAGCTGCGCCAACCCCAGCAGAAATCCGAGCCACAGGGCGACGATGTGGCCGATGTCGGCAAGCGGATCGAAAGCAAACGCAATCTTCAGCCCGATCGTCAGGAGAATGACTGCCAGAAGCGGAAACCGCCAGCGCATGCCGGACACGGCAAGTCCTATAAGCCCGAACCCGCCCAGAGACATGCCGACATCATGCGCCGCCGACAGGCCGGTGATGTCCGGCCACAGGGCAACCCCCAGCAACAGCAGGCCAGATGCCGCAAGATCGAGGGAGAAGAACAGGACAAGGGTCGAGACACTGCCCCGCTTCCATTCCGTATAGCCGAGAATGGCGGCCGCGAAGAGAAGCTGGCGGACCAGCATGCCCCGGTCGTGGGACAGAAAAGTGGCCGTCACGAACCGCCAGATTTCTCCGGACCACACGGCATCCTTGCCGATGCCCCAGTCTGCCAGAGCGTTCGCCGGCAATTCGCCGAAAAACGTACCGGCCAGGGCATTGGCGACGAGCATGACCGCCAGAAATGAAAGCGTGAAACGAAAGCGCCAGAGTGTGAGGTTGATGGGCAAGAGTTCAATCCGCTCCTGAACGGGTCAGACCGTCAGGCTGTCATCCTGCCAAAGGCGGAAACCGCCGTCGAAAGCCAGCGTGTTGTCGCCGCGGCGGCACTTTGGCGGCAGTTCATCCAGCTTGTCGACATTGCCACCGCCAATGACGATATAGTCCGGCTCCAGCGCCGCCGTCAGCGTCTCCACGACATCATGCACCTTTTTGCGCCACGTCTTCTTGCCGTGTTTCTCGCGATATGCCTCGGCAACATAGTGCTCGAAGCTGTTGCCCTTGCGGTAGGGGAGATGGGCGATCTCCATGGGCTGGGCGACATTCTCCACGATCATGGCAGCGCCCAGACCGGTGCCAAGTCCCAGAAACAGCATCCGGCCGCCCTGATAGGACCCCAGCGCCTGCATCAGCGCGTCATTGACGATCCGCACCGGGTAACCGAAGGCCTGGCGGTAGTCGAAGCCGACCCAGCCTTCGCCGAGGTTCGCCGGCTCGGCGACCGGCTTGTCATGAACCACCGGTCCCGGATAGCCGATCGCGATGACGTCGTAGTCGAGCCCCTCTGCCATCGTTTTGACCGCCGCCACCATCTCGGAGGCGGTCATCTCTTTTCCGCTATCGGCCTTCCGCTCCGGGCCGCCGGCGCTGGAGCGGATCTTGACATGGCTGCCGCCGATATCGATGGCGAGAACGCGGCGCTCGCTGCCTTTTAGATTGGTCTGTTCCATATCTCGCTCCTTCAGGATTGCGCTGGATCGAACCAGCCACCGGGCGGGGCAAAGCGTGTCATTTTCTCGGTGCCCCAGGTGCCGGGCTTGTAATGTTCCGGCTGAGCCTTGTCGTCCAGGATCGGCTCGAAGATGGTCCAGGCGAGTTCGGCGGCGTCCTCGCGTGTGAACAGTTCGCGCCGTCCGGCCATGGCATCGCCGATCAGCCGGTCATAGGGCGCGAGATCACCGACGCCGTCATCGACGGCCGCAAGTTCCACCGCCTCGCCCCGCATGTCCTCGCCCGGCGATTTGCGCCGCGCGCCAAGGCCGATCGCGATCTCCGGCCCCAGCCGGAAGCGGACATAATTGGCGCTGGAATGCTCCACCGTGTCGAACAGCGCGATCGGCGGGCGCTTGAACCGCACCACGACCTCAGTCGCGTGAACGGGCAGGTTCTTGCCGGCGCGGATGAAGAAGGGCACACCGCTCCAGCGCCAGGTATTGAGGTGAAACCGCACGGCGGCAAAGGTCTCCGTCGTCGAGCCGGCGGCAACGCCCGGCTCATCGAGATAGCCGTCGAACTGGCCGCGCACCACATCCTCATGCGTCAGCGGCGGGATCGCCTTCAGGATCTGCACCTTCTCGTCCACCAGATCGTCGGACGAACCGGTCACCGGCGGCTCCATCGCCAGAAGCAGCAGCACGTTGACCAGATGGTTCTGGATCACGTCGCGGATGCAGCCGACCTCGTCATAGAACTTGCCGCGTCCCGACACGCCGAAATCCTCGGCCATGGTGATCTGGACGCTGTCGATATGGTCGCGGTTCCAGACCGGCTCCAGAAAGGCATTGGCGAAGCGGAAATAAAGCAGGTTCTGGATCGCCTCCTTGCCAAGGAAATGGTCGATGCGGAAGATCGCATCCTCCTCGAACACCGCATGCAGCACCGCGTTGAGCGCCTCGGCCGATTCGAGATCGCGCCCGAACGGCTTTTCCACCATCAGCCGGGCGCCCCTGGCGATCCCCGCCTTGTCGAGCCCGCCCGCGACCGTTTCGAACAGCGATGGCGGGATGGCGAGATAATAGAGCGGGCTCTTGGCGTCGCCGAGCCTCTCGCGCAGTGTGTCGAAGGTCGACTGGCTGCGATAATCGCCGGAAACATAGGATAGAAGCCCGGTGAATTTTGCAAACACCGCCTCGTCAATGGTCTCGACATGGGTCTCCACCGCGTCCCTGGCGCGGGCAATGAGCTGGTCGAGGGTCCAGTCGTCGAAGGCGACGCCGATCACCGGCGTCACCAGCGCACCCCGCTTCACCATCGCGTAAAGCGATGGGAAAATCATCTTGTGGGCCAGATCGCCGGTCACGCCGAACACGACCAGGGCGTCAGATTTTTGCTCCGTCATCGTCTCGATCTCCGCCCCGTCACGATTTTTCCAGATGGCCGCCAAAGGCGTAGCGCATCGCCGAGAGAACCTTGCCTGCAAATTCGGCTTCGCCGCGCGAGGAGAACCGTTCGAACAGCGCCGATGACAGGATTGGCGCGGGAACGCCGGTGTCGATTGCCGCCTGCAATGTCCAGCGGCCTTCGCCCGAATCAGATACTCGACCGTCGAAGCCTTCGAGATGCGGGTTCTCCTTCAGCGCCGCAGCGGTCAGGTCCAGAAGCCACGAGCCGATCACCGAACCATGGCGCCAGACCTCGGTCACGGCCGCGAGATCGATGTCGAACTGATAGTATTCCGGGTTCGAGAGCGGCGTGGTTTCGGCGTCGACTTCGCGTTCGGACTTGCCGGCATTGGCCGCCTTCAGCACGTTCAGTCCTTCCGCATAGGCCGCCATCACGCCGTATTCGATGCCGTTATGCACCATCTTGACGAAATGGCCCGCGCCGGTTGGCCCGCAATGGAGATAGCCCCGCGATGCCGTGCCCGTGGATGCGTCCGGCGCTGCCCCCGTATCGGCGCCCGGCGCAAGCGAGGCAAAGACCGGGTCGAGCCGCTCGACCGCAGCCTTCGGCCCCCCGATCATCAGCGAATAGCCGCGCTCGAGACCCCACACGCCGCCCGACGTGCCGGCGTCGATGAAGTCGATACCGGCGGGCGAAAATTCCGTGGCGAGGTCGATTGCGTCGCGATAGTGTGAATTGCCGCCATTGATGATGGCGTCGCCCTTTTCGAGCTTGCCCGCAAGGTCGCGGGCAATCCGCGGCGTGATCGCCGCCGGCAGCATCATCCACACCGCGCGGGGCTTTTCCAGCCTGGCGACAAGGTCCTCGACGGAACTGGCGCCGACCGCGCCTTCCTTGACCAGTGCGGCGACATTGTCGGCGTTGACGTCGTAGACGACGCATTCATGGCCGTCCTTCATGAGACGCCGCACCATGTTGGCGCCCATACGTCCAAGACCCATCATTCCAATCTGCATGTCAAAACTCCGTTTCCAGTTGCCGATCGACCTGTTCGCCGACGCGAACGGTGAAATCTACATTCTCCCACTGTCCGCTTTCCGGCCAGAAGAAAGTGAAAACCACGGCATGTCCGGGTTCCACGCCCTTCAATGGCAGATCCGCGAAATGGGTCCCGAGCCCCGATGGCTTCGTCTTGATGTCCTTGACGGTCGACCAGCCATCGGCGCTCCAGTGGATGGTTGCCGCATCCGCCAGTTCGATCCTGAGCTTCTTGCCGGCCGGGATCGTGGCCAGCCTGTTGTCGAACCGCCAGATCCGTATTTTTGACGCTGTCTGCTTGTCGATATAGCGGGCCCGGCCCTGCGGCGGCATGTCAAACACGGCGCCATCGGCGAGCGAGCGCAGCAGTTTGATATGCTCCGAATGCGCCCAGACCAGCGGCATCGCACTGCCCGAGGGCCGTCCGAAATAAAGCTCGCGGTGCGGCATGTCGGGCCCATCCCAGCTTTGCTCCGGGAGCAGCCCGCCGGCATTGGCGGATTTTTCAAAGGTTTCGAGCAGGGCCTTGGCCGCATCGGTCCGACCGGCGGCAAGCTCGTAATGGGCGCGCTCGCCGGCCAGCAAGGGCCAGGGCCGCCCCTGACCGATGCCGTCGAAAGCCCGGCCGTCCTCGTGCTCGCCGTAACCGTCGCCGGTGTAGCGGTACCAGAGCGGGCCTTGCGGCAGTTCCGCCCGCAACGTGTGATCGATCGCCTTGACGGTATCGACGATATGGGGATCGTCCGCCGCGCGCAGCCCGAAGCGCACCAGCGCCAGCGCGTCCGGACTGATCACGGCATCGCTCGCCATGATCGAACGGTCGGGCGTCTGGTTGCGGATCGGCGTTTCGCCCGCCGGACCAG
>NZ_DEPM01000178.1:0-15899 GCF_002358775.1 Martelella sp. UBA3392 | reverse complement strand
GGCGTTTCGCCCGCCGGACCAGCGGCATCCGTCGCCCCGGGCGCGGCAATGCGGACGTAATAGCCCGCGATACCCAATGACCGGCAGAGGTCCGGATCGCCCTCGAAGGTCCATTTCTCGATCTGCTCGTTCCAGCAATCGGCCGTCTCGCGCAGATGATCGGCCGCCTTGGTTTCGCCCTCGGCTTCCAGAATATCGGCAGCGGCCAGCAGGGCCGTGATTTCGACCGCGAGCGTGAACGGGCTGTATCCGCCGTCCTCTTCCCAGCGGTCTTCTCCGGTGGAGGGACCATTGGCGAGGATATAGCCGGCGGCGCTCTTGATCATTGGCATAAAGCGGCGGATTGTCTTGCCGTTCAGATGGCCCTGACGCCGCAACATGTCGGCAAGCAGGATCGGGAAGGCGCACTCGTCCATCTGGACGCCAGGCCAGTAGGGCTTGCCGTCGAGCCAGAAGTTCTGCGCCCAGCGGCCGGAGGGCTGCTGCAACTCGCGCAGATAATCGAGGATCGCCAGCGCCGCTTTCGCGTCGCCCGCGGCCAGAAAGCCGCCGGCCGTCTCGACCAGGTCGCGCGGCCACACGAGATGGTAGCCGCCAAGATCGTCATCGCCTTTCGAATAGCCCCAGGGGATCGACAGGCTGGCAACCGCGGCGCCGGGCCGGTCCGAGGCCCGGTGGGTCGCAAGCACCGCCGTCGAGACGCGATAGGCGTTGATCCCGTCTTCCGCCTTGCGATCGAGCGGGACCAGACCGTCCTGCCACTTCCGCCAGCCGGCTATGAATTTATCTAGAGCGTGGTCGAAGCCGTCCTTCAGGCTCCGCGTGGCGACGGCGGCGGCTTCGTGTTCAGTCTGGCCGAAACCGAGCGCCAGCACCACGGAACCATCGCCGCCGGAAAAATCGATCTCGCCGGCCAGCGCCACATTGCCGTCATCGGCGCGCTGGTACTGGTCGGCGAGCCGTCCATGCCGGGACAATTGCTGCCAGCCATCCGACGTCCCGACGAAACCGGCGGACATTGCGCGCCACGGCGCGCTTGATACCAGCGCCAGATAGCGGGAACGGCCGCTGGCAAACAGCGCCGGCGCGCCCTCGAACTCGCCGATCCAGGCGGAGTTCGATGCGCCGGCATTGACCAGATGCGGCGCCAGAAGCGCGGTCACCCGGTAATCGCGGGTCCTGCCCTTGAGCGCGCTGAACGAAATGCGCTGGAGAACGACCGCCCGCGCCGGATCGCTGATGATCTGCTTTCTGATCCGGTAGGCGCCATCAAGAGCGGTGTTGACGATCGAAAAGGCCGGAACGCCATCTTCGAGCGGCGTTGTTTCCTGCTCGCAATCGCGCTTTTCCTCGGAAAAATAGCCATCCGGGCCAGTTACGAGGAAACCGAAATCGCGGGTGCAGGCGCTGTCGACGCGGGGATAATATATCTCGTTGAGAATGCCGTGGCTCAGCGTAAACCAGACCGGCGAAGCCACCGAAAGCGCGGTGCCAACCCCGCTCTTGGCGCTCGACGTCCACCTGGAACCGATGCCCGGCGCGCCTGTGGCAAAATCGATCATGTCGCTCATCTCTGCTTCCTCCGTAAAATGTGACGCCGTCTGTCTTGCGGATCCAAACCCGGACCCGGTATTCAGAACCGATAGCAGGGTGGCGTTCCACGATCGCCCGCGACAGCGCCAGGCAGGATCCTCATGGGCAGCACGCTCCCTTTTCCCTGACCCTACGACAGCGTCGACTTTCCCGCCAGACAAACAGCATTTCTTGCAAAGATGTAAGGTTCGCACGAGTTTCAGGGACGTTGGGGCGCGTATCCCGAACGTCGGCGAAAAAGTGGAATCCGGTTTTTCGAAGATCCCGACACGCCGAAGCAAACAGCCCGATCATCAGGCGGTTCAGTTCAATCGCCTCTCGGATTGGCGTGCAGGGCCGATGGATGAGTCCAATGACGGAATGGTATTCAATCGCTTTCTTCGGCAGCCCCCGGGGCTCGGCAAGAGCCCCGGGGTTATCGTAAAAAATCACCGCGTCACGATTTCCGGACCCATCAGCCAGTAGGGCAGCGCCGTGGAAATCGAAGGGACATAGGTGACGAGGATCAGGAACACGAACAGCACCGCCACGAACGGCGCGGCTGCCCTCACCACCTTGACCAGACTCATGCCCGTTATCCCCGATGTGACGAACAGGTTGAGCCCGATCGGCGGGGTGATCATGCCAATCTCCATGTTCACCACCATGATGATGCCGAGGTGGATCGGATCGACCCCGAGTTCCATCGCAATCGGGAACACGACAGGTGCGACGATCAGGAGAAGGCCGGACGGTTCCATGAACTGACCGCCGATCAGAAGCAGCACATTGACCGCGATCAGGAAGGTGAACCAGTTGAAGCCGGCATCGATCATGACCGAGGTGATCGCTTGCGGAATGCGCTCCGCCGTCAGAACGTGGGCAAAGAGCAGCGCGTTGACGATGATGAACATCAGCATAATGGTGGTCTTGGCGGCGCCCACGGTCGTGTGGCGGGTGTCGGCATGCGACAGGCAGAACGGCGTCTTCAGGATATTGGCCTTCAGGTTGCGGTACCAGATCGGCACGCCGGCGACGAGATAGGACGGCACCTGGCTTGCCTTCGCATTTTCGCCGCGCCAAAGCGTATAGGCGATGACGACTCCGATGGAGAGGACGATACCGGCAATGACCCTTGATGTCAGGCTCGCCCAGACCGCCTCGACGCCATCGGTGGCGAAGAAGGCGAGGATCAGGAACACCAGCAGGAAGGAGACGCCATAGACCGAGGCCAGAAACCCGGTCTTCGACCGCCGGCTGTCGGTTTCCTCGACCCAGCGCATGCCCTTGAGCGGCCCCATGTCGCGATAGATGTAGATCGACACCAGGAAGGCATAGACGGCGGCAACGGCGGCCGCTTCCGTCGGCGTGAACACGCCGCCATAAATGCCGCCCAGAATGATGACGATCAGAAACAGGCCCCAGCCGGCATCCTTGCCGGCCTCGACGATTTCCAGAAACCCTTTCCACGGTTCGGCGGGCAGTTTCTTGATCCGCGCCATGACGTAAATGGCCGCCATCAGCATGAAGCCTGCAATCAGGCCCGGAATGATCCCGGCAAGGAACATGCGGCCGACCGACACATCGGTCGCCGCCGCATAAACCACCATGACGATGGATGGCGGGATGAGAATGCCGAGCGTGCCCGCATTGGCGATGATGCCGGCGGCAAACTCCTTGGAGTAGCCGACCTGCCGCATGCCCGCGATCGCGATCGTGCCGATGGCGACCACGGTTGCCGGCGACGAGCCGGAGAGTGCCGCAAACAGCATGCAGGACAGGACCGAGGCCATGGCCAGGCCGCCGCGGAAATGGCCGACGCTTGCAATCGCAAACCGCACCAGCCTGTGGGCGACACCGCCGGTCGACATGAAGGCGGAGGCGAGCACGAAGAAGGGGATGGCCAGAAGCGTATAGTTTTGCGAGGCCGTGAACAGCTGCAGCGCCACCGAGGACATGGAATCGCGCGAGAAAAACGCGATGAACAGAACCGATGACAGGCCGAGCGAAATGGCTACCGGTGCGCCGGCGAAGAGAAGGCCGAAGACCAGCAGAAACAGAATGGCGATTTCCATGGGTCTAATCCTTCAGCACGTCTTTGTTTTCAGCCACCAACTCTTCAGCCTCGTGACCGGCGATGACGAGTTCGCGTTGGCCGGTCCAGATCTGGATGAAGGCCTCGACCGAGCGGTAGGCAAGCAGCGCCAGCCCCACCGGCAGGATGATATAGGCAAGCCAGCGCTGGACCCGGTCCTGCACGCCGAACCATTCCTGGATGAAAAGCGGATAGCGCAGATCGTCGAGGCCGATCCCCGCCTTGAAGAAACGATGCCAGTAAAACACGGCGCCGCCCTTGGAATTGGCGCCGAAAATCTGCAGCCAGTCGGACGACAGCAGGATGACCGCGTAGAGAAGGCCGGTGAGCGCGCCAAACAGCGCGACCACGCGGAAGGCCCGGTGCGGCAGGGTGCGGATCAGGGCATCGACGCCCAGATGCAGGCCTGTCTTCAGGCCGTAGCTCATGCCGAACAGGATCATCCACGCAAACAGGATGCGCGTCAGCTCGAGTGCCCCGCCCCAGCCGCTGTTGAAGCCGTAGCGCATGACGACCTGCGCAAACGAGATCACGGTGATCGCGGCAAGCAGCGTCGCCAGCACGTTTTCCTCCAGCCGGGTGACAAAAGCCCGATGGCGGCGTTCGGCCAGGTAAAGCAGGACAAGGATCAAAATCAGAGCAAAGTAAGGCCAATAGGCGGCCATGGCAGGTCCCCTCTCAAGGCAGTCGGTGAACTGCGGGCAGCGCGGGCCTCCCCGCACTGCCCGCCTGTCCGCCCCGGGTGGCTTTCAGCCCATTCCCGACGGCGAACCGGCGCACCCGGAATTGTTCTAGTTGTTGGAGTCGACCGCCGCCTGGATCAGGTCGGCGCCGATGTCGCCTTCGAACTCGGCCCAGACGGGCTTCATCACATCGACCCAGGCCTGGCGCTGTTCAGGTGAGAGCACCCGCACCTCGCTGCCGGCGGCGATGATGTTGGCGCGGTTTTCCTCTTCCGTCGCCGCAACCGAAGCGTTGGCCTCCGCCGTGACTTCCTCGACGATCTTGAGGAAGCGGTCGCGGAAATCCGGATCGAGACCGTCGAGCCAGTCGGTCGAGGTCACCAGCAGATAGGCCAGAAGCTGGTGGTTGGTCTCGGTGATGCCGTCCTGAACCTCGAAGAACTTCTGGGTGTAGATGTTCGACCAGGTATTTTCCTGCCCATCGACAACGCCGGTCTGCAGCGCGCCGTAAACTTCCTTGAAGGCGAGCTTCTGGGCGGAGGCATCGAGCGCGTTGATCATGGCAACGGCCACATCCGAGGTCTGCACCCGGAATTTCAACCCGGCGGCATCGGTCGGCAGGATCAGCGGCTTGTTGGCCGAGAACTGCTTCAGGCCGGAAGACCAGTAGCCGAGACCCATATAGCCCTTGTCCTCCATCGCCGAGAGCATGCCCTTGCCGGCATCACTGGTGGTGAATTTTTCCACCGCATCGAGGCTCGAGAACAGGAACGGCAGGTCGTAGAGCCGATATTTCAGCGTGTAGGCTTCGAACTTGGCGAGCGACGGGGCCGCGAGCTGGACGTCGCCGAGAAGCAGCGCCTCTAGCACCTTGTCGTCGTCAAACAGCGTCGAGTTCGGGAACACCTCCATGCAGGCTTCGCCGTCGAGCTCGGTGTTGACGCGGTCGGCCAGCATGCGCGCGGCATCGCCCTTGGGGTGGCCCTGATCGGCGACCACATGGCTGAATTTGATCACCATCTCGTCGTCACTGCAGGCCGGATCGGCGGCGGAAACGGCGGAAGCCGCGGCAAAAAGCGCAGCAGCGGAGACGGCGGCAGTCAGAATTGTCTTCATGGTTTACGTCCTCCCGTTAAACCCAAATCGTGTCAGGTGGGGCTCTCGCCCCGGCAGGCCGCCATCGTATTGGTCGACGCGGCCAGCACTGGTTTCACGGCAGCGGCAATCTCAAGCGCCGGCTGGGTCTGATCCGAAAATCCTCCCGCGACGTTCCTCTCCGCCGCTGCCGATATTTTCAATTGCAAGCAGCGTGCCAGTTTTTGCCAAACGTCAATAGTGACTTTGAAACAGTGGCTTAACGATTTTCAAATATTCGGGAAAAGAGCATTGCGGCGTAAATGTGTCAGTGGCGACACATGGCCTTCCCTCTAAATGGGTAGGAAACGACACATTGCGAAACGCCTATTCTGCATCGTCGATATAATCGATCCTCAGGCGCTTCATCTTGTCATAAAGCCCTTTGCGGGAGATTTGCAGAGCCTCATAGGTGGGCTTCAGCGCGCCGTCATGGCGGGCGAGCTCGGCAGCGATCACCTGTCGCTCGAAAGCCTGCATCTGGTCGGCAAGCGGCACACCCGCCGCCGGTGTCATGGCGGCTTCGCCCGGTCCGTCATTATCGAACCCGCGCCAGAGGCCGAGCACGAAACGGTCGGCGTAGTTTCTGAGTTCGCGCACATTGCCGGGCCAGTCATGCGCCATCAGATCGGCCTGCAGCAGCGGCGAGATTTCCGGGATTTCGCGGCGAAACCGCGCCCGCGCGTCACGGGCCAGGAAAAAGAACAGCAGCGGGATATCGTCCCTGCGCTCCCTGAGCGACGGAATGTCGAGGGTGACGACGTTCAGCCTGTAGTAGAGATCGGCCCGGAAACGGCCGGCATCGCTTTCCAGCTTGAGATCCGATTTCGACGCCGCGACGATGCGGATGTCGAGCGCGATCTGCTTGTTGGAGCCGAGCCGCTCGACGGTTCGGGTTTCGATGGCGCGCAGGATCTTGGCCTGAAGGTCGAGCGGCATGGACTCGATCTCATCGAGAAACACCGTGCCGCCATCGGCATGTTCCAGCTTGCCGATGCGCTGCTTGCTCGCGCCGGTGAAGGCCCCCGCCTCGTGGCCGAACAGCTCCGCCTCGATCATATCGGCCGGCACCGCGGCGCAATTGATCGCAACGAAATTGCCCTTCGCCCTGCCCCCGGTATCGTGCAGCGCGCGGGCGACGACTTCCTTGCCGGCGCCGGTTTCGCCACGCACCAGCACGTCGACATCGGTGTCAGCGAGCATGGCGATCTGCTCGCGCAGCCTGACAATGCCTTCGGTGCGGCCGACCAGCCTGAGCGAAAGCGCATCATGGCCGTCCAGCTCCGAGCGCAGCGTCCGGTTTTCCAGGACAAGGCGCCGTTTTTCAAGCGCGCGATCGATGACGGTATAGAGGCGGGAGGCCTGGAACGGCTTTTCGATAAAGTCATAGGCGCCGGCGCGCATGGCATCGACCGCCATCTGCACATCGCCGTGCCCGGTGATCAGGATCACCGGAAAGGTCGGATCGATCGAAAGCGCCGCTTTGAGAAGCGCCATGCCATCCATCCCCGGCATGCGGATATCGGTGACGAGAACGGCATAGGCTTCGTGGGTGATGCGTTCCAGCGCGCTTGCTGCGCTGTCGTGAACCGCAACGTTGACGCCTTCGAGCTCAAGCCCTTGCGCCAGCGCGTGACGCAGATCGTCATCATCATCGACCAGATGAACGAGCGGTGTTGCCGTTTGCATTTCCATAACCTGCCGAAATCTCCCTACTCCGCTTGCGCCGCCTTCAGCCGCAATTCGAAGACCGCGCCGCCCTCGGCTGGCAGCAGTGTCGCGCTGCCGCCGAAATCCTGCATGATGTTATAAACGATAGATAGTCCCAGTCCGCTTCCCTGTCCGTCACGGGTGGTAAAGAACGGCTCGAACACTTCGCCTGCGAGTTCCGGCGCGATCCCCGGCCCGTTGTCGCGGACATGAAGACAGACCCTCTCGCCAACGCCTTTCAATTCGACAACGACCCGCCCGTCCGCGCGCCCCTCAAGCGCGTCGATCGCATTGCCGAAGAGGTTGACGAACACCTGCGACAGCCGGATGCGCCCGGCCTCGACCATTACGCCATCGAGCGCCGGATCGACGGTGATCGCGACGCCGGCCCGATCCGCCTTCGGCCGGATCAGGATCAGCGCCTCCTGCAGCGCCGCCTGCACCGAGACGGGCTGCAGCCTGGTAGCGGGCTTGCGCGAAAATGAAAGCAGGGTTCCCGACAGCTCGGAGATGCGGGCGACCATGGCGGCGATGCGGTCCAGATTGCCCTCGGCGATTTCCTGCCTACCAAGCGCCAGCGCCTTCTTCGTATTGGCGGCATAGGTTTCTATGGCGGCCAGCGGCTGGTTGATCTCGTGACTGAGTGCTGCCGCCATCTGGCCGACGCCGGCGAGCTTGGCGGCCTGGATCAATTCGTGTTGAACGCGTTTCAGCTCTCGTTCGGCCTCGATACGCTCCTCGATCTCGTGCGAGAGGCTGCGGTTTGCCAGACTGAGCTCCTTCGTCCGGTCGCGCACGGCCCGTTCGAGGCGCAACGCCTGCGCCCGCTCGCGCCGCCGGAGCAGGATACGATCCTCGATCCGGCCGATCATGAAAAATGCAATCACGCCGACAAGCAGGAAAATCAGCAGCGAAAAGCCGATGACTGTCGTTTGCGCGGCAACGATGCGGCTACGGTCGCCCAGAACATGCAATTGCCATCCCATCAGCGGCAGATCGCGCACCACATCGATATAGCCCGAGGCATTGCCTCTCGCCGCGCCGGACTTTGCCTCGATCTCCGAGACCGGCTTCAACAGCCAGTCCTCGCGGTTGGAGAGGAAAATAGTGCCGGTGTTGTCGGACACGAAAATCGGATTGGCCGAAAGGGCCCAGGTGCGCTCGACCGCGTCGAACCCGACATAGACGGCAACCACGCCCCGCAATTGCCCATCGCGGCGGACACCCGCGCCAAAGGCATAGACACGGTTCTTTCCCCTGATCAGGGCCGTGGTGCGGCCAAGCCGGTTTTCGCGCGCCGCCTTCAGAAGCTCAGCGCGGCCCGCCGGCTCATCGCCGAAGATATCGCGCGCCGCTGCAAGCAGCGCACCGTCGGCAGAAAAGAAGGCAACATCGCGCGCCCCGGACAGACCGGTTATTTCCTCTGCCAGCGCGCGCGCAATGGTTTGCCGATAGGCATCGGAGGCAAGGCTGGCAAACAGTCGCGCGACTTCATCCTGCCGCGCGAGAAGAGGCGGAATGAGCCGGTATTTTTCCAGCACCCCGTTCAGAACCTCGGACTGGACGGCCAGCGTTTCGGCGGCCTGGCGCTGAACGTAGTCGCTGGTGCGGCTGGTCGCCACGCTCCAGGCGGCAAAGGTGCCGGCAGAGGCCACGGCCAGCAGAACAAGACCTGCGCCCAGGCGCAGCCTGAAGAAGCGCCGTCTGATCGTTCTTCCCGCGAGCCAGTTGTCCATCCCATCCCCTTGGCGAGCGACGTCCTGCCGGATCAGACATCACACGCATCCAGCATAGCCGCAACGCGCTTCGGGAACCAACGGAATTGAACCCCCGCCGCTGCCTTCGGAGCTGCCCTGTTCCGGGTCAAGGGGCGGCAATCAAACCCGCTTTAAGCGCACCGAACGGTTCGGATGGCAGAGATCGCGACCCGATTGGTCACAAGATGGGCGGCCGCGAGCGCTGTTGCGTAGAAACGCCGTGAAAATGGCGAGCGTCGCAGCCGCCCCACCCCGGATGACAAATACCGCTCTAGCTGTGGACTTTCAAAAGGTTGTCCATTCGAACGGATACTCCAGCATGCCGAATCTATGCATCCTCTCGCTCGACCAGCTTTCCTTCCTCGGCCTTGTGGTGAAACTGGCTTGCGACCAGCCAGCCCTTGAGCGGCCTCAGCAGTGGGACGCAGGACAGGAAAACGATCGGCACCGAAACCAGAACATGAAACCACATCGAGGGCTGAAAGGTGACTTCAGCCCACACGGCGAAGAACACCGACGGCACGCAGCCGAAGCAGATCACGAAAAAGGCGGGACCGTCGGCAGGTTCGGCGAAATCATAGTCGAGCCCGCAGACCTCGCAACGGGGTGCAAGCTTGAGGAAGCTTGAAAACAGTTTTCCCTCGCCACAGCGCGGACATTTGCCGCGGATCCCGACGCGCCAGGGTTCGAGCCGAGGCCATTGGTCATTTGTTTCGGTCATCGTATTGTCTTTTGGTTGCGTCATGGGCTGATGTCCATTCTGTTTCAGGCAAGCTGACGGACGGTGTCGAGCGAGCCTGGCCCCTGCCCGGCCCCAACAAGCACATCATGCTGCCAGGCGTGCCGGCGCGACCAGATCGGAAATCCAGCCTGATGCGTAAATCAACGCGCCTCCTTGCCATGCAGGTCGGCCAGTTCTGTTCACTTTGATGTCAACCATCGACCTTCAAGTCGGGCGTCGAGGGATCAAAGGCGGGCTCGGCGGCGGCATCCTGTCGGTTGGCTGCCTTCTCTCTTTCCTGCTCTTTTTCTCCATCACGGTGCGACTTGATTGCGAAGAACATGGTCGCGCCCAGCACGCCAATCTTGAAAATGATGAGGACTATGGGAACCCAGTTCATCGTTTTGACCCTGTCACTTTGTGTTGTTTTACGCTGTCGATTGCGAGATTGTGCGGCCTCAGGCGCAGCACTGCCGGGAAAGCGCCCGCAATGCGTTCCAGCTCCGCGATTGTCCTGTATCGTCCCTCAAGTTTCAGCTCTGAGAGCAGGACCTGAAACGTGTCATCGTAATCCACCATGATGTGCCAACCTGCGCTGTGCGGCCATGCTCCAACCGAGTGTGGGATGCTCGCAGAGCCATACAATTTCCCGAAACATAGTTCGTGTATGCGCTTCTTGCAATCAATTTTCATCCATACACTTCCCGCCATGACATACAAATCGGTTACAAAAAGTCACTTTATATAGCATAAACATATTTTTACGGCGCTATCTGGCGGATTTTCATCATGCTCGCTTTACAAGTTTAGCCATACAATATATATCATTGTATGGCTTTTGGAGTTTAAGGCGATGTGGACACCGCGACTGATCGAAGGCGCCCGGATGAAATATCTCGGCATTGTCGAGGCGCTCGAGGCTGATATCCAGTCCGGCCGGGTCGTCCGGGGAGAGCGCCTGCCGGCACAGCGCGCCATCGCGGAAGCGCTTGACGTCGATCTGACGACCGTAACCCGTGCCTTCAACGAGGCGCGCCGGCGCGGCCTGGTGTCGGCGCAGGCCGGACGCGGCACGTTCATTTCCGAAATACCATACGGCGCAGCGGAGAACGCCACGCCCTTCATCGATCTCAGCATGAACATTCCGCCGCAACCAGCCGACGCGGCTTTCGGCCACATGATCCCCGACACGCTGAAGGAAATCCTGAACAGCCCGGCGGGAATGCTGCATCTTCATTATCAGGAAAGCACTGGCGCGGAGCCGGACAGGATTGCCGCCGCGCGCTGGCTTGGCGAGCGGATCGACGGTCTCGGCCCGGATCGTCTCGTTGTCAGCGCCGGCGCCCAGTGCGCCTTGTTCGCTATCTGCGACCTCCTGCTCGGGCGGGGCGACGTTGTCGCCGCAGGCGCCATGACCTATCCCGGCTTGAAGGCGGTCGCGATCCAGAAGGCGCTTTCAATCGCGCCGCTGGCCATGGACAGCGACGGGATACTGCCCGATGCCTTCGAAAAGGCATGCAGGGATCGCCCCGTGAAGCTGCTTTACGTTATTCCCAGCATCGACAATCCGACGACGGCAACGCTGCCGGAAGAGCGCCGGCGGGCGCTCGCCGAGATTGCGCGCCGCCATGACGTCGTGATCGTGGAAGACGACCCTTATGCCGCTCTGCTGCCCGATCCGGCGCCGACGCTTTCCGTGCTCGCCCCGGATATCACATGGCACATCGCCACCCTGTCGAAATGCGCCACGCCGGCGCTGCGCGTCGCCTATGTCGCGACCCCCTCCGACCATGCAGCCCGTCGTCTCGCCAGCGTCCTGCGCGCGACCATGCTGATGGCGCCGCCGCTGATGTCGGCGCTGGCAAGCCGCTGGATCGCAACCGGCGCGCTCAATGCAACCGCCCGGTCGATCCGTTCGGAGAACATGGCCCGCCAGAAGATCGCCGCGACGAACCTTGCAAGTCTGGACTTTTCCGCCGATCCGCACGGGCATCACCTCTGGCTTCGCCTGCCGTCGCATTGGCGTGCATCGGATTTGGCCGAACATGCGAACCGGGCAGGCGTTTCCATCGTGCCGGCGCTTGCCTTCGCGACCGTCGCGCACCCCCTCGAGGCAGTGCGGATTTCGCTCGGAGTGGCGCCCGACCGCGACGTGCTGGAGGAAGGACTTTCCCTGCTGTCCGGCCTCATCGCCCAGCCCCTGCCCGGCACCAGAGCCATCGTCTGATTTTTCCGGAGGAACGTTTTCATGTCCCAACCTTTTAAAGCAGCCGTGGTTCAGGCCGCACCGGTGTTGTTCGATACCCCCCGCACCATAGAGAAACTGGCCGACCTCGTACATGACGCGGCCCATCAGGGGGCGGAGCTCGTGGTGCTGCCGGAAGCCTTTGTCGGCGGCTATCCGAAGGGTCTGGATTTCGGCGCGCGCCTCGGCATGCGCAGCCCGGAAGGACGCGAGGATTTTCGCCGTTACTTTGCAAGCGCGATCGAGATGGCGGGACCAGAGGCAGAACGCCTCGACGCGGTCGCGCGCGATAATGGCGTACACCTCGTCACCGGCGTCATCGAGCGCGACGGCGGAACCCTGTTTTGCAGCACGCTGACCTATGGCCCCACGGGCGCACTGCTTTCCAAGCACCGAAAGCTGATGCCGACGGCGCTGGAGCGTCTTGTCTGGGGCTTCGGAGACGGATCGACCATCGGCGTCGCGGAAACGCCGCTCGGGCGCATCGGCAGCGTGATCTGCTGGGAAAACTACATGCCGCTTCTGCGCATGGCGATGTATGCCCAGGGCGTCGAACTCTACTGCGCGCCGACGGTCGATGACCGCGATACCTGGCTGCCGACGATGCGGACGATCGCCATCGAGGGCCGCTGCTTCGTTCTGTCGGCCTGCCAGTATTTCACCCGCGGCGATGCGCCGACGGATTACGCGCCCATTCAAGGCGATGACCCAGCCACCGTGCTGATCCGCGGCGGATCGTGCATCATCGACCCGCTCGGCAATATTCTGGTCGAACCGGATTTTTCGGGGGAGATGATCAGGATAGCGGAGATCGATCGGCGCGTCATCGCCCGCGGCAAATATGATCTGGATGTGGTTGGTCACTATGCCCGCCCGGATGTTTTCAAGCTGTCCGTCGATACCGGCAAGAAAGACGCCGTTAGCTTTGAAACGCCGCCGGTTGCCGGCTCTGAAGGAGACGACACATGTTCGGCCTGACCGCTCTCGAACTGGCGCGCATCCAGTTTGGATTCACTGTCCGTTTCACATCGTCTTCCCCGCCATCACCATTGGGATGACTTCGGAGAGGCCTGACGCCTCGCCGAGCGCGATCGCATGTCGACTTTCGAGGGAAGATACCCCGCGAGCTATCCGGCGCGTTCGTGAAGGGGCAACCATGTGGCAAGGATGGGAAACAGCCACAAAAGCAGCACCATAACGAGCATGATGCAGAAGAACGGTATCACGCCGCGCATGACCTCGGTCAGTTTTCCGTCCCAGATGCCTTGAATCACGAACAAATTGATGCCGAGCATCAGGAAAAGAACGACGATCGCCAGCATCAGCTGGGTCCGCAGGCAGCATCGTCGGCGCTGCGGAAATTGTCGGCCGCACGCCTCCGGCACTGACAAAAGCCGTCGACCGGCTGGAATCGGATTTGTACGTAAGTCTGCTAACGAGGACCGGTCGCGGCGTTTCGCCGACGCCAGCTGGCCTGTTCCTTCTCGAACAGACGCGCGGCTTGGCCGGCAGCCTGCCGCAATGCGGGAGCAAATTGCTCAGGGCATGTAGTCGAAAAAGAACGAACCCACCCTTCATTTAATTCTCTAATATTAGAATTGTTAATACAAGAATTTTCTGTATATCTTCTTTCCAAGATTATGTTTTAACCCTCCAGCGCGTCAGGAATTTTTGTGAATAAAAGCAAATCACGCACTGTTTTGCTGTCGTCCAGTGCTTTTCCGCTCGGCTTTCTGGCCGCCTTCGGCGTTGCCCTTCATGCCCATGCGCAAACACCGACGCCGTACACAACGCTGAATTTCGGGTCGAGCGGGACATTCCTCACCGGCATTCGCGGTAATACCATCGTCGGCAATTACGTGGTGCCCGGCACCACGGCCACGGGCGGTCTTCTTTACGATACGCGCTCCGGCACATGGTCGGCGATGCCGGTTGCGACGGCGAACAGCGTCAACTATCCGGGCGCGATCGGCTCCTCGCCCTATGGGCCGAGCTTCGGCAATCAGGGCGGCGTGTTGCGCACCGTGGGCAGTTACATCACCGAGGCCTCATCGCCCTACGACCTCAGCTATCTCTATGACGCGGCCGCCGCTCCGGGTGCCCAGCTCACCGAACTGGTCTATCCCGGCACATCTGACAACCCGACGCTCTACACGATCGCCCACAGCACGTTCGGCGATACCGTGGTGGGCAATTACGACACCCGGCTGGCGACCGGCAACGCCATGATCTACACGATCAGCACCGGCACCTATGTCACCAACAACAAGCCCGGCGCCGTCAGCACCACCGCCTATGGCGTCTATGGCGACATGATCGCCGGCGGTTACGCCGAGGTCGGGCTTGGCGGCGGCATCGGGTTCGAGCATGGCTATCTCTACAACACCGTCACCGACACCTGGGCGACCTATGATCATCCCGGCGCGATCGTCACGCATCTGGAAGGCATTACCAGCGCGGGCCGTTCCGGCGAGTACAACATGGTGGCAAACTGGGTCATGCCGGATGGCTCGCTGCATGCCGGCGTGCTGCATGTGAATGCCCTCGGCATCCCGAGCTGGTACGAACTCGACATCCCCGGCGCCGACGTAGTCTCTTCCAACTCGGCCTATGGCGACACCGTCGTCGGCATCTATCTGATGCCCGGGGACACGGCGCCCAACGGCTATGTCGCCACGGTTGCGGGGATCTACAATCCGCTCCGCAACACCGGCGCGCTCGCCTCCGGCGTTGACGGCGATGCCGCCCTGTCGGGCCGCAAGGGCGATGACATCATCAATGACGGCACCATCAGCATGACCGGCAATGGCGGCATCGGCATGCGCGGCGAGACATATGGCGTGCTCACCAATAACGGCACGATTGCCGCCTCCGGCATCGCCGGCGCGGCAGTCGAGCTGCACGGCGTCTATGGCACGTTCCTGAACTACGGCACGCTAAGCGCGCCAGCTGTCGCCGATGCCCTGCGCACCGGGCCCGACAGCTTCGGCACCGTTATCGTCAACGCCGGCGTCATCGACGGCCGCATCGCCGCGACGGCGGGGCCGGCAAAGCGGTTCGAAAACAGCGGCTGGATCGGCGTCAGCGGCAACGGGGTCCCGATTACCCATCTCCTCAGCGGCATCTATTCGCAGACCGAGGCCGGCACGCTGTCGCTGCGCGTCGGCGAAACCGGCAATGACAGGTTCGGCCTGACGGGTACCGCCCGGCTCGCCGGCACGCTCGAGGTTCCGTTCCAGACCTCGACGCTGGCCCCCAGCTATGACCTGTTCGCCGCCACCGACGAGATCACCGGCACCTTCACCACCCTGACCACGCCCGGCCTGCCGGGTTACGTGGCAACGGCGCTCGACTACGCCGATAATGTCGTCACGCTCGACCTGACCTCGCAGATGGCTTCGCAGACCGGCCTTACGGTCAACCAGTCCGCCGTCGGCGGCGTCGTGGACGCGGCCTTCAACAGCGGCCTCCTGGCGACTGACGGAAACGCCACGGCGGATGCGCTCAACAGCATCTACAGCCTGTCCGGCAGCCAGCTGGCACCGGCGCTCGGCAGCATCACCGGCGAAATCTATGCCAGCCAGCGTTCGGTTCTGCTCAACGATGGCCGGTTTACGCGTCAGGCGGTTCTGGATCGGCTGCGCCAGCTCAATTATGCAAATGCGGCAGGGCCACTGACATCGCTCGGCGGCGAGCAGGCCGACACCGGCAGCCTGGTGACCGGCTACGCCGCTGACACATCCGCGAGCACCCCCGGCTTTTATGACGGCGGCAGTTCAGGGTTTTCCGTGTGGGGAACGGGCTACGGCAGCTGGGGCAGTTTAGATGGTGACGGCAATGCCGCGAGCCTCGACACATCGCTTGGCGGGATCATGACCGGCATCGATGCCAGGCTCGACCCCAACAGCTATGCCGGCGTGGCTCTCGGCTACTCTCATTCCAGCAGCACGGTCGACGGCGTGAACAGCTCGGCAGACGCCAA
>NZ_DEPM01000301.1:22858-31350 GCF_002358775.1 Martelella sp. UBA3392 | reverse complement strand
TGCATCAGCGCGATAACGCGCTCGAAGCCTTCGATCATGCCGCGCCGCTGGAAACTGTCCTTCGTCAGAAGCTCCATCCAGCGCACCAGCGCGCCGGCGCGGATCGTGTCGTTGAAATATTCCGGCACCAGCGGCGCGTCGGCGATCAGGTTCGGCAGCGATGCCGACCATACGGTGATCTTGTTCAGCATGAAACGGCCAATGAAATCCGCCTTGTAGGCGGAGACGGCGGGAATGCCCGAAAGCGCCAGTTCCAGCATCACGGTGCCCGAGGCGGCGACCGCGGCATCGGCCATGGCGAAGGCCTTCCACTTGGCCTCCTCGCCGACGAAAAGCTCCGGCTGCACCGGCCAGTCTGCGATTGCCGCGCGCACCTGCTGCTCCCTCCGCGTCACCGTCGGCAGGATAATGCGACACCCGTCATTGCGCGCCGCGAACGTCGCGGCGACATCACGAAACACCGGCGCGAGCGCACTGATCTCGGATTTGCGCGAACCAGGCAGCAGCATGATGGTCGGCTTCGACCGCGACCGTTCAAGCCGGTTCTGACGGCGGGCCGCAAGCACGCCCGGCTCCTCGGTCAGCCGGTGGCCGACAAAGGTGGTCGGCGGCCCGCCGAGCCGCTCCATCGCCGCCGGCTCGAAGGGCAGCACCGCCAGCACGTGGTCGACATAGGCCAGCATGTCGCGCGCGCGATATTCCTTCCACGCCCATACGCTCGGGCAGACATAATCGACGATCGGGATATCCGGTGCTGCGGCGCGCACGCGCCTTGCCACGCGGTGGGTGAAGTCCGGGCTGTCGATGATGACGATGATGTCCGGTTTCGCCGCGATCAGCGCATCGGCGGTCTGACGGATGCGGCGCAGCAATTGCGGCAGACGGCCGATCACCTGGGTAAACCCCATGATCGACAATTCGCTGTAGTCAAACAGCGAACTCAGCCCCTCCCCGGCAAGGCCGTCGCCGCCGACGCCGACGAGATCCACCGGCCCGCCATGCGCCATCTTGAGCGCGGCGACGAGGTTCGCGCCCAGAAGGTCGCCCGAAACCTCGCCGGCCACAATCCCGATTTTCAAAGCCACATCCCGCTCCCTTATGATCGAAGGTCAGGCTCCAGCCCGTAGACGAACAGACCGGCTGCGTCGGCCGCCTGCAGCGTCTCTTCGCGCCCGAGCACCAGCGACCGCCCGGCCTCCACCGCAATGCCGGAGAGCCCCGCTGCCGCCGCCAATCGCACCGTATTGGCGCCGATCGATGGCAGATCGGCGCGCAGATCCTGCTGCGGCTTGCACACCTTCACCAGAACGCCGCGACGCCGGGCGCTGATGCGGCCGGACTTTCGCAGCGCCGCCACGCGCTGCAGCATCTGGTCGGTGCCTTCCGCGCTCTCGAGCGCCACCACCCGACCGCCGACGCTGACGGCGCCCTGTCCGAT
This sequence comes from Martelella sp. UBA3392, assembly GCF_002358775.1. NCBI lineage: Bacteria > Pseudomonadati > Pseudomonadota > Alphaproteobacteria > Hyphomicrobiales > Aurantimonadaceae > Martelella > Martelella sp. UBA3392. The sequence goes on along the minus strand of NZ_DEPM01000301.1, from coordinate 29,912 downwards.
ATCCATCGCGCCGATCGTGCGCGCGGCATGCGCGGCGGCTTCGATATCGCCCTCGGCCTCTCGATCCGGCGCGTGCCGGCCAAGCGCGCCGGCCTCCGCAAGCAGGTCGCCCGCGATCGACTGCGCGGCCACCACCTCGAAGCCGTGCTTTTCGAACAGCGAGATCACCATGCGCAGGACCTTGTCATCCCCGCCGCTGCGCAGCTTGGCGAGAATCGCGGGAATGGAGGCGAGCACCGAAAGCGTGGGTCGCAGGCTCAGGAGTTCAGGCCGGCTGTTCACGCCGCCCGACAAAACGATCTTCTCTATGCGGCGTTTGCGCAGCGCCATCACCACCGGCCGGAAGCCGCCGAGATCAGCTTCCATCTGCTCGAAGCCCGACCAGTCGTTTCCGCCCTCGCCGCGCAACTGCACGATGAAGGGCCGATGGCCGGCATCGCGCGCCGCCTTCGCCACATAAAAGGGCAAAAGCCCGTTGCCCGCGATGATCGCGATCGGCTCCTTTTCGGAGACCGCCGCGGAATTCACGCCGCGCCCTTGCGCCGCCTGGATCCCGGCGTCGTTAGCGAGCGTTCGGCCTCGCGTTCGAGTATGAAACGCAGCATCTCGTCCACGGCATCGCTCTTTCCGCCGAATTCCGCGCGCGCCAGTTCGGCGTTTTCCAGAATCAGACCCGAAGAGAAAATCGTCTTGTAAGCCTTGCGGACGAGATGAATCTCCTCACGCTCGATGCCGGCGCGCTGCATGCCGACGACATTCAGCCCGCCCATCATCGCCGGATTATCGACGATCATCGCATAGGGGATGACATCGTTTACCACGCCGGCCAGCCCCCCCACGAAGGCCTGCCGGCCGATCTGGACGAACTGGTGGATCGCGGCGCCGCCGCTGAGGATCACCTTGTCATGCACGACGACGTGGCCGCCGATCATGACATTGTTGGACAGAATGACGCCATTGCCGATCCGGCAATCATGACCGACATGGGAATTGGCCAGAAACAGGTTGTCGTCGCCAACGACCGTGATGCCGCCGCCATGCGACGAACCGGTGTTGATCGTGACGCCCTCGCGGAAGATGCAATTCCGGCCGACCTCGAGCCGGGTCTGGCTGGCATCGTGGCGCACGCTCTGCGGCGCGCCGCCGATTACCGCCATGGGAAACACCTGGCAGCCCGGCCCAAGCCGGGTCGCGCCCTCCACCGTGGCGTGATGCATCAGTTGGACGCCGTCGCCCAGCACAACATCCGCACCGACATAGGACAACGGTCCTATGATGGCGTTCTCACCGATAACGGCCCCGTCCTCCACGACCGCTTTCGGGTCGATCCGGGCGGAGCTGGCAATTCTGCTCATTCTTCATCCTTGCGCACCATCATGGCGCCGATGTCAGCTTCCGCGACGAGTTGTCCGTCGACCGTCGCCTCGCAGTGAAATTTCCACACCCGACGGCGCTGCTTGTGCTTGACGACCTTGTAGCGCAACTGGTCGCCCGGCACCACTGGCTTGCGAAAGCGCGCATTGTCAATGGTCATGAAGTAGACCAGATTGTCGACCTCGTTGGCCTTGCGCGCACAGATCGCGCCCGCCGTCTGGGCCATGCCCTCGACAATAAGCACGCCGGGCATGATCGGCATGGACGGGAAATGTCCCGTGAAATGGGGTTCATTCGCCGTCACGTTCTTGACGCCGACCGCGCTGTCGTCGCCTTCGATCTCGATAATCCTGTCGACCAGCAGAAACGGATAGCGATGCGGCAGGAACTTCATAATCTCCAGAAGTTCCATGTGCTCCAAAGTCTTAGTCACAGCCTCATTCACCTTGCTCGTCCCCCCCTGTCTGAGCCCGTCTGCTCAGTTCCGCAAGTTCGCGCAGATATAGTTTCATCGGACGCGCCGGAATGCCGCCGACGCGCGATCCAGGCTCAATCGACGAGAGAACGCCGCTTCTCGCGGCAATCTGCACGCCGCTGCCGATCTCGAGATGACCATTGACCCCTGCCTGTCCGCCGATCATTACGCCATCGCCGATCTTCACGCTGCCGGCGATACCCACCTGGCTGACAATGCCGCAATGACGACCGATCTGCACATTATGGCCGATCTGAACCAGATTATCGATCTTGGTCCCCTCGCCGATCACGGTATCGTCCATCGCGCCGCGGTCGATCGTGGTATTGGCGCCGATCTCGACATCGTCCTGAATGATCACGCGTCCGACCTGCGGCAGCTTGACCATGCCCGTCGGGCTTCCGGCATAGCCGAAGCCATCCTGGCCGATCCTGGCGCCGGTATGGATGATGACATTGTTGCCGATGAGCGCGTTGGTGATGCTGACATGGGCGCCGATCGTCGCATTGCGCCCGATCTTCACGTCCGCGCCGATGACGGCGCCGCTCAGGATTCGGCTCCCCGCACCGATTTCCGCGCGCGCCCCGATCACGGCGAACGGCGACACCTCGACGCCCGCCTCGAGCGCGGCCGTCGCATCCACCGAAGCCTGCGGCGAAACCTCGCCATCGCCCACCAGCGACTGCGGCCGCATCGCCGCAGGATACAACAGCGCCGAAGCGCGGGCAAAGGCGAGCTGCGGATTGTTGGATACCAGCGCCGTCAGCCCATCCGGCAGCAACGGAGTCAACGCTTCGGGGCAGATGATCGCGGCCGCCCGGCAGGTCTTCAGATAATCCGCCGAACTCCTTGATTGTATATAACAGATGTCTTTGGGCCCGGCGCGGGAGATCGGTGCGACCGATTCCACAAGACGATCGCTCGCCGCGGCCTGTGACAGAGAAGCGCCGATGCGGCCGGCAAGCTCACCCAGAGGGATCGCCTGCCGTGCGCCGAAAAACTGGTTCTGATCCATATCCGTTCTCCAGAACAGTTAAGCTTTGAGTTCTGGAAACAGATATCAGAACGTGTTGGCGATGCCGAAACGGAAACGCTGGGTTTCGTCGAAATCTTCCTTGGCGAACGGGACCGCATAATCGAACCGGAGATCACCAAAGGGCGAATTCCAGATCAGACCTACACCCGCCGAAGCGCGGATCGAGAAATCGGTGCCCTCGATCTGAGTCCCGGTGACTTCCACGGCGTTACCCCAAGCCGACCCGGCGTCAACATAGGCCGCGCCGCGAAGATTGATGTCTTCCGGAATACCCGGCAACGGGAAGTTGGTCTCTGCCGAAAGCGTGGCGTAGTACTGTGAACCGAGTGCGTCGTTGGTGCCCACGGTACGCGGACCGATACCGTTCTGCTTGAAGCCGCGAATCTGCTGACCGCCGATCGTGAACTGGTCGAAGACGTTCAGATTATCGTCGAACGGCGTGACGAAGCCGCCGCGCGCCGTCAGCGAGCCGATGATATCGGCCTGATCGGAGATCATCTGATACCAGCGCGCCTTGCCGTCCAGCTTGTAGTAATGCGAATCGCCGCCAAGACCGGCAAATGTGTTGTTCAGCGTGGCCAGCACGCCTTCGCGCGGCATCTGCCGGTTATCGACAGTCGAGAAGTTGAAGGACTGCTGCAGCGACGACACCACCCACGGGCTGCCGTTGATCAGGTCCTGATAGACCTGCGAAACATTGTTCAGGTTCTGCCAGTCGCCGCGACCGTCATATTCGAACTGCTGGTAGGAATACCTGACCGTCGAATAGAGATTGTCGGTCAGCGGCGCGGTCAGGCGGATAGCGCCCGCCGTTTCGGCATAGTTATAGTATTCCTGGGTCGAGGACGATGCGCGATAGATATCGAAACCGGCAGCCAGTCGATAGCCGAGGAAGAAGGGTTCGGTAAAGCTGAAGTTGTAGATCTGCGAGTCGTCATCGCCGAGACCGGCGGAGGCGCGGATATACTGGCCGCGACCGAGGAAGTTGCGCTCCTCGACCGAGAGTTCCAGAACCAACGAATCGCCTTCGGCGTCATAACCGGCGCCGATCGAGAACGAGCCGGTGGGCTCATCCACGACATCGACCTCGAGAACCACGCGATCGGGCGCGCTGCCCGGCAGCGTCTTGATCTCGACCGAGCTGAAATAGCCCAGCGCCTCGAGCCGGCGCTTGGTGCGCGCGATCATCTCGCGGTTATAGGCATCGCCTTCGGCCAGATCGAACTCGCGGCGGATGACGTAGTCGCGGGTGCGGGTGTTGCCGACGATATCGATCCGCTCGATATAGGCCTTCATGCCCTGATCGATCTCGTAGTTCACCGAATAGGTATCATTCGTGAAGCTGCGGTCGCCGCGCGGATTGACCTGCGCGAAGGGATAGCCCTGGGAGGATACCGAGGCGGCAATCGATTCCGACGTCTTCTGGATGTCGTCGGCGTCATAGATCTTGCCGGTCCTGGTCTTGATATCGCCCTTCAGGTTCGAGATGTCGACGCCCTCGACCGTGGTCTCGACGCCGATATCCCCGAATTTGTAGCGATCGCCCTCCGAAATATTGAAGGTGATCGAATAGGAATTGTCGGTTTCGTCATAGTCGACGTCGGTCGACAGAAGACGGTAATCCGGGAAGCCGTGATTGTTGTAGAAATCGCGCAGCAGCTTTTCATCCTGGCGCAGCTTGTCGGGATTGTAGATATCCTTGCGCGTCAGGAACGACAGCGGCGTCGAGCGCTTGGTCAGGATGACCGAGGCGAGCCGCGCATCGCCGAAGGTGTTGTTGCCTTCGAAATTGATCTTCCGGGTCTTGGTGCGTCCGCCCTCATCGATGACGAAGGCGACGTTGATGCGGTTATCCTGAACGGTCGCCGTCTGGATCGTGACCTCGACATCGGAACGGCCGATGGAGGCGTAGGCGTCCTTGATGTTCTGGATGTCAACCTGCGCCTGGGCCTGATTATACGGACCGAGCGAATGAAGCTGCACAACGCCTTCGAGCTTCTTGTCGGAAACCTTGCGATTGCCGTTGAAGACGACCTGGTTGATGAGCTGGTTCTCGGTGACGTTCACGACCAGCGTCGAGCCGGAAACCGAAATCTTGACGTCGGAAAAATAGCCGGAGCTGTAGAGATTGCGGATCGACTGATTGATGTCGGCATCGGTGAAGCTCTGGCCGGGCTTGATCGTCAGTTTTGACTTGATCGCGTCGGAGCCGGCCTGACCGGTTCCGTTGACGGTGATGTTCCTGACGACGGCGGCATATGCGTCTGCAGGCACAGCAACGGCGGCAACGACCCCCCCGGAAACGGCGACCGCAAACGAAAGCGCCGCACCTGAAACTGTGTTCAAAAATCTTGAACCGGCCATGCTACTATCTACCCTTTATAATCGCTCGGTATAAGCGGTTTTCGGCAACGTGGTCTAAAGTTCTAAAGACTTCGCGTCCCCACGCAATAGAAAGCCGCCCCTCAGACGCAACTTCCGCCCCGAGCGTGACCAAATCGCCACGTTCTTTTGCGTTTATGGTAAACCGAACGCTACGGAATACGTAAACAGCACGACGGAGATACTCCCTCAGGGGTTTCCTATCATCTCCGACGCCAAAGGCAAGGCCACATTTGCACAAGAAACCGTTTGCAGCAAGATGAGAGCGCGCGCACGGTTAACCAAATAGTGTCAAGGGGTTAAAATCCGGCTAGCCCATCCGCCCGATCGTGTCGTTCCACGTCGCGAACACCATCAGCGCCAGCACCAGGAAAAGGCCGATCCGGAAGGCGAATTCCTGGACGCGCGCCGAAAGCGGTCGTCCCCGCACGGCCTCGATCGCGTAGAACATCAGATGCCCGCCATCGAGCATGGGAACCGGCAGCAGATTGAACAGACCGACCGAAACCGAAAGAATTGCTGCAAAATTAGCAAATGCGACAATACCAAGCGAGGCCATCTGCCCCGCCATCGTCGCCACCCGCACCGGCCCGCCGATCTGGTCGGCCTTCATCCGGCCGGCGAAGACATTGACGATATAATCATAGGTGCTGACCACGATATGCCAGCTCTGCAGCGCACCCTGGCCGATGGCGGCAACCGGGCCGTAGCGCTCGACGCGGAAATTACCCGAATCACGCGTACCGACGACGCCGATGCGACCGAGCTCCATCTCATTGCCGAATCGGTCCTCGGTCTCCACCCGCTCCGGCACGACGGTCAGGTCGACAGGCGCGCCGTTCCGCTCCACCGTCAGCACCACCGGCACGCCCGGGCGCACGCTGATATAGCGCACCACGGCATCGAAGGTGTCGATGGGCTGGCCGTCGAGCGCCGCCATGACGTCGCCCGGCTGAACGCCCGCTGCCGCAGCGGGGCTGTCGGGTGTCACCTCGCCCACCACCGGATCGGAAACCGCGCGGCCATAGACCATGAAGATTACGGCGAAGATCGTGATCGCCAAGAGGAAGTTTGCGATCGGCCCGGCCGCCACCGTGGCGGCGCGCTTCCACAGCGCCGCGCCGTTCAGCGTGCGGGCGCGCTCCTCTTCCGGCAGCGTTTCCAGGCCCTTGAAATCCGGGCGGCTTGCGACATCCTCATCGCCGTAAAACCGCACATAGCCGCCAAGCGGAATGGCGCACAGCTTCCAGCGCGTGCCATGGCGATCGGTGCGACCGACGATCTCCGGCCCGAAGCCGAGCGAGAACGCCAGAATGCGGATGCCGCACCAGCGCCCGACCAAGTAGTGCCCGAGCTCGTGAAAGAACACGAGGAAGGAGATCGCCACGATAAAGGCGACGATCATTCCCGGGGCATTGGTAAAGGCGAACTGCAAGGTCAGGCTCCATTCATCGGAGCGGCAAGACCGCTCCAGTTCATCAGCATGTCGCCCGCAAAACCCTCATGGCCGGCAAGCGCCACCAGAACGACGACAACATACATCGCAAATGCCGCGGCGACGAGCCCGTCCACACGATCCATCACGCCGCCATGACCGGGGATCAGATGGCTCGAATCCTTGGCCCCGCAGCGCCGCTTCAGCGCCGATTCGAACAGGTCGCCGACCTGGCTGCAAACGGACAGGAAAAACGCGAGAAGGCCGATCGCGATCGTCGGAGAACCGCCATAGGCCCAGCACAGCGCAAAGGCCGCGGCAACGGCGAAGACCGCCCCGCCAATTGCGCCTG
>NZ_DEPM01000301.1:0-22593 GCF_002358775.1 Martelella sp. UBA3392 | reverse complement strand
AGGCCCAACACAGCGCAAAGGCCGCGGTAACGGCGAAGACCGCCCCGCCAATTGCGCCCGACCACGTCTTGCCCGGCGATATCGACGGCGCAAGCTTGGGGCCGCCGAGGGCGCGACCCACGAAATAGGCCATGATATCGGTGGTCCAGACCACGGCGAAAAGGAACAGGATTGCGAAAAGCCCCGCCTCCCCGCCATTCCTCAGCGCCGCAAGCGCGATCATGCTGCCTGCGGCATAAATCACTGCGCCGGCAAACCAGAACGGCATGGCCGCGCGGCGCCCCAGGAACCAGAACGCCGCCGCGCCGAAACAGGAAAGCGCCAGCGCCAGTCCGAAAAGTTCGAGAAACACGAGAATGGCAACGGCGATCATGACCGCGATGCCGCCAAGCACCGGCGTGCTCCACCGGCCGACCGAAGGCTGATCCCGGGCGTCGCGCGCCCGGCTCATCTCCAGCCATTCATGGAAAACCAGCCCCCCGATCGCGACCGCAAGCAGATTGAAGAGACCGCCGCCGGCCCAGGTGATCAGCAGAACCACCGTCGCCAGCACGGCTCCTGAAACGATGCGCAGCCTCAGTTCCTGGGTCATCAGGTATCCGTCAACGCCGCCTGCGGCGCGGAAAGCGCGCCGAAGCGTCTGTTCCTCCGGGCATATTCCGAAAGCGCTTCGAAAAACATCTCCCGGCTGAAATCCGGCCAGTTGCACGGCAGGAACACCAGTTCCGAATAGGCCGTCTGCCAGAGCAGGAAGTTGGAAAGCCGCTGCTCCCCGCTGGTGCGGATAACAAGGTCGGGATCGGGCAGACCGGCGGTATCGAGATGCTCGCCGATGGCGGCCTCATCGATATCATCCGGGTTGAGCCGGCCCTCCGCCACTTTTTTCGCAAGCGCGCGGGCAGCGCCGGCAATCTCCGCGCGCGAACCGTAATTAACGGCGACGACCACGTGAAGACCGGTATTATTGTGGGTCCGCTCCTCGGCGACCTCGAGGGCCTTCAGGATTTTCGCCGACAGGCCGCTGCGCTCGCCGATCATCTGGAAGCGCATGTTCTGACGATGGTAATTGTCGAGTTCGCGATGGATGAAGGTCGCAATGAGCTCCATGATGCCATCGACCTCATCGGCAGGCCGCTTCCAGTTTTCGGAAGAGAAGGCGAACAGCGTCAGATAGCTGATCCCGCCTTCGCGCGCCGCATCCACCGCGCGGCGAACGGCCTCGACGCCCTTGCGATGACCGAACAGCCGCCCGAGCCCGCGCCCGAGAGCCCAGCGTCCATTGCCATCCATGATGATTGCGACATGGCGCGGAATGGCTGGGTCTATAATTTTGTTCATAAGGGCGACCGAGTCTTTTTCAAAAGAATAGAGTGGTAACTAAACCTGCATGATTTCTTTTTCTTTGTCGGCGAGCAAGTCATCAATGCGAGAAATGGACTCGTCGGTCAATTTTTGTACGTCGTCGGAAAGCGATCGGCTGTCGTCCTGGCTGATGTCGCCATCCTTTTCCGCCTTCTTCAATCCGTCCATGCCGTCGCGACGCACGTGACGGATCGCCACCCTCGCCTTTTCAGCATATTCATGGGCAACCTTGACCAGAGAACGGCGACGTTCCTCATTCAGTTCCGGAAGCGGAATGCGCAGCGTCTGCCCGTCCATGATCGGGTTGAGGCCAAGATGCGATTCGCGGATCGCACGATCGACGGCGTTGACCATCGACTTGTCCCAGATATTGACCGAAAGCATCCGCGATTCCGGCACGGTGATGTTGGCGACCTGATTGAGCGGCACTTTCGAGCCATAGGCGTCAACCTGCACCGGATCGAGAATATTGGCGGACGCCCGTCCGGTTCGAAGCGAGGTGATATCGCCGATATAGGCGTTGATCGCGCCTTCCATGCGGCGCTTCAGATCGTTCAGGTCGGTTGGATCGCTCATCATCTGTCTCCCGTCACGCATGTGCCCGAACCGGGCAAGACGTGATCATTCTTCAGTTACGATTGTCTTGCGGCCGCCGCCGGCCATGATCTGGCCGAAACCGCCGCGTTCGTGAATGGAAAAAACGATAATCGGTATGCTGTTTTCACGGGCGACCGCCACAGCGGCAACATCCATCACCTGCAGCCCGCGTTCAAGCACCTGCCGATGGGTCAGCGCGTCGAAACGGGTGGCGTCCGGATCCTTTTTCGGATCGGCGGAATAAATGCCGTCGACCTGCGTGCCCTTGAAGATCGCCTCCGCGCCGATTTCGGCGGCGCGAAGCGCTGCCGCAGAATCGGTGGTGAAGAACGGGTTGCCGGTGCCTCCGGCAAAGATCACCACCCTTCCCGCTTCCATATGGCTGCGGGTGGCGCGCTGGGAAAACGACTGACAGATCTCCGGCATCGCGATCGCCGAAAGCACCACGGTGTCGACTTGCATCTTGCGCAGCGAGGTGGCGAGCGCCAGCGCGTTGATGACGGTGCCCAGCATGCCCATGTGGTCGCCGGTAACGCGCTCGCCGCCCTTGGAGGCCACGGCCACGCCCCGGAAAATATTACCGCCACCGACGACGATGCCGATTTCCACGCCCATGGAGCGAACCTGGGCAATATCGGAAGCGATGCGGTCTGCGACGTTGACATCGATGCCGAAGCCCTGGTCGCCCATCAGCGCCTCACCGGAAACCTTCAGCAAAACACGGTTGAAAATCGGTTTCGTCAACGCCGCAAACTCCCTTACAAAGCAATGCCATCCCGATACACGAAGGGCGCCGCAATGTCACGCGGCGCCCCGGGGATTTCAACGGCTGATCCTGAAATGAACCAGACGGACGGAAGGGCTCAGCCCTTGGCCGTGGCGGCAACTTCCGCCGCAAAGTCGGTTTCTTCCTTCTCGACGCCTTCGCCAAGCGCCAGACGGGCGATGGCGACAACCTTGATCGGCGCGCCGGCGTCCTTTTCCGCTTCCTTGACAGCCTGTTCGACGGTCAGGTCGGGATTGATGACGAACTGCTGGGACAGCAGCGCGACTTCCTGGAAGAACTTGCGCATGCGGCCTTCGACCATCTTTTCGGCGATGGCGGCGGGCTTGCCGGATTCCTTGGCCTGCTCCAGAAACACCGAACGCTCGCGATCGGCGATTTCGGCGTCAACTTCCTCCGGGCGCACGGCGAGCGGGTTGGTCGCGGCGACATGCATGGCGACCTGGCGGCCGATCGCGTTCAGTGCGTCCTTGTCGCCGGTTGATTCGAGCGCAACCAGAACGCCGAGCTTGCCGAGACCATCGCCGACGGCATTGTGCATGTAGGTCGCGACAACGCCCGAGCCGACCGAAAGCTTGGTCGCGCGACGCAGCGTCATGTTCTCGCCGATCGTGCCGATCGCGTCCTTGATGGTGTCGGCAACCGACTTGCCCGACTTCGGATAGGTCGCCGCGGCAATAGCGTCGACGGAGCCGTCGGTGCCAAGCGCCACTTCGGCAATGCCGGAGACGAGCTGCTGGAAGGCGTCGTTGCGGGCAACGAAGTCGGTCTCGGAGTTGACCTCGACGACGACGGCTTCCGCGTCGCCGGCGGCAATGCCGATCAGACCTTCGGCGGCCGTGCGGCCGGACTTCTTGTCAGCCTTGGAGATACCCTTGGCGCGCAGCCAGTCGATGGCGGCTTCCATGTCGCCGCCGGTTTCGGCGAGCGCCTTCTTGCAATCCATCATGCCTGCGCCGCTCTTTTCGCGCAGTTCCTTCACCATTGCTGCCGTAATCGTGCTCATAACTTGCCTCTCGTCCATTCGCTGGGCGGCGCTGTCGGGCGCGCCGGTCGGGAGTGTACCCGTGTCTGTGACAGGGTGATGAAGCTCATCCCCTGACGGCCATGCCGTTTTCGCGGCTGGCGCGATGAAAATATGCATCGGACGGCCCTTTTTGAAGGCCGTCCTCATTCCTGAAACCCAATGGCGGCGCCGTTAACGCCGCCATATAAAGGTCCCGTCGCGTCAGGCACGCGAGCCTGATGCCGTTCGCCTTACTCGGCGGGCTTTTCAGCAGCCGATTCGTCGGCGGCGGCTTCCTCGGCGGGCGCCTCTTCAAGCGCCGGCTCGACCGGTGCTTCGGCGGCAGCGCCGAGATCCATGCCCGAAGCGCCCTGCTGACGGGCGATGCCGTCGATGGCGGCGCGCGAGATCAGGTCGCAGTAAAGCGCGATGGCGCGCGACGCATCGTCATTGCCGGGGATCGGATAATCGACTTCGTCCGGATCGCAGTTACTATCAACGATCGCGACGACCGGAATGCCGAGACGCTTGGCTTCCTCGATCGCGATCTTTTCCTTGTTGGTGTCGATGATCACGATCAGGTCCGGCACGCCGCCCATGTCGCGGATACCGCCAAGGGCGCGGTCGAGCTTCTCGCGCTCGCGGTCGAGGTTCAGGCGCTCTTTCTTGGTGAAGCCCTGCGCTTCGTTGGCGAGGATTTCGTCGAGCTTGCGCAGGCGCTGGATCGAGTTCGAAATCGTGCGCCAGTTGGTCAGCATGCCGCCGAGCCAGCGGGCGTTGACGTAGTACTGGGCCGAACGCTGGGCGCTGTCGGCAACGATTTCCGAAGCCTGACGCTTAGTGCCGACCATCAGCACGCGGCCGTTGCGGGCGACGGTGTCGGACACGACCTGAAGGGCGCGCTGCAGCATCGGCACGGTCTGTGCGAGGTCGATGATGTGGATGTTGTTGCGGTCGCCAAAGATGTAGGGCTTCATCTTCGGGTTCCAGCGGTGGGTCTGGTGACCAAAATGGACGCCTGCCTCAAGCAGCTGGCGCATGGTAAAGTCGGGCAATGCCATTGCCTTGTCTCCTTTTCCGGTTGAACCTCCGCAGACCTGAGAACGGACGGAAACCCGTCCGGCACCGGCGGAGCGCACCGGATTTCTCCCGGAACACCCCATGGCCTGCGTGTGGAATGCGGGCGCGATAGCCTGTTTTGAGACGGAATGCAAGTGCCGCGGCGATTTACGCCGTGACCACAAGCGCGCCTGGGAGCCCCTGCCGGAAGCGCTCAGCGTTGCGAGGCGGCCGTCGTCGGCAGGCCTTCGCAAGCGGCGGGGTCAAGCATTTCGAGCTTGTCGAGGTGGCCCGCCATCTTGAAGTTGCCGAAATCCATCAGCAGATCGCGGCTGACGCCGTTTGCCGCCAGCGTCATGGACACGGTATAATCCGGCGTCTGATCACCGTCCTGCGATGCGATCGGAAAATAGGCGGTGGTGACCGGCCACTGGTCGGGCCCGCTGCCGACGCCCTTCTCGCGATCGCCGATCAGCGTGACCGCGCGCATCACCTCCTCGCCCGAGCCATCGAACGAGGCTGCCTCGTAAACATGCTTGCCGGCGGCGGCCGCATCCAGAACATTAGCGAGATATTCCGTCGGGAACTGCGCCTTGCCGATATCGAACGGGTTCTGGTCGCCAAGCTTTACCGCGATCATGTGATCGGCGGCGCGGTTGGCCTCGCCCGCGGTCTCCGATTGCAGGCTGTAATCGGCAAACATCTTGCTGGAAAAGCTGAACGCGCCCTTTTCCAGATCCTCGAAGGATGAGGATGTCTGGTCGGTGACCATCGCGCCATGCTCGCGGGCGATATCCGTCACCATCCGCATTTCGGTGACATAACCCTCGCAGGGCGCGCCGGTGAAGGAATAGACGAAACGACCGTGCAGCCCCTCGATGCCGGACTGTCCGGAGGCCCAGGCGAGCGTCAGGTCATAGACCGCGCGGTGGGGTTCGAGCGTCACCCCGGGTTGCGGCGGCATGCCGGCGGCAGCCGTCATTGCGAAGGTGGAGCAGAAAATTCCTGTAACGGCCAGTGTCCGCATCGACATTCCCCTTGGCTTTGAACACCGATGGTATAGAAAAGTCCCCGCTCTGCCAATCATCATCCCACCCTATCTGGAGCAGAAAATGTCCGACGCCATCGAAGACAGGCTCAAGGCACTGTCGATCACGCTGCCGGAGGCCGCCGCACCCGCCGCCAATTACGTGCCCTACGTCATTTCCGGAAACCTGCTCTATATATCCGGGCAGTTGCCGACCGAGGCCGGCCGGATGGTCGCCGCCGGTCATCTCGGCGGGAATGTATCGCTGGAGGATGGGCAGAAGGCGGCACGCGCCTGCGCGATCAACATCATCGCCCAGGCGAAAGCGGCGCTTGGCGGCGATCTCGGCCGGGTGACCCGTATCCTGCGCATCAACGGCTTCGTCGCCTCGACGCCGGATTTCACCGAGCAGCACCTCGTCATCAACGGCGCGTCCGACCTTCTGGCCGAGGTCTTCAGGGAGGCAGGCAAACACAGCCGCGCGGCCGTCGGCATGGCTGCGCTGCCGCTGGGCGCGGCCGTCGAAATCGACGCCATTCTGGAAATCGCCTGATGCCCGCCTGGCTGACCGCCAACCCGATCGCCCATCGCGGTTACCACGACATGAACCGCGCGATCTGGGAAAACACCCTGCCTGCCTTCCAGCGCGCGATCGACGCCGGTTTCGCGATCGAATGCGACATCCACCTTTCGGCAGATGGCGTGCCGCTGGTGTTTCACGATGACGATTTGCAACGGCTTTGCGGCCGCGACGGCGCGATCGAAGACCTAACGGCCGCCGAGGCGAAGACCATCGCCGTCGGAGGGACAGAGGCGACGATCCCGACGCTTGCCGATCTTCTCGATGCCTGCAGCGGCAAGGTGCCGCTGGTCATCGAACTGAAGGCAAGCCGCGCCGACCCGGTCGCCTTTGCCGAGGCCACGCTTGCCGCGCTCTCCGGCTATGACGGCCCGGTCGCGCTGATGAGCTTCGATGCCGCCCTCCTCTCAGCCCTCAGAAAGGCCGGCGCGGCACAGCCGCTCGGCCTGACCGCAGAAGGAAAAGATGAAGAGGCCCTGGCGGCCCATTGGAAAGCCTTTGCAATCGGCCTTGATTTCGTCTCCTATTATTACGATCATCTGCCAAACGAATTCGTTGCCGGGCTTCGGGCGAAGAGCGTGCCGGTGATCACCTGGACCGTTCGCGACGAGGACGCCCGCAGACGCACATTTCTAAACGCCGACCAGATGACCTTCGAAGGTTTCGACCCGCGCCAGAGCAAGCCGCTCTGAACACACCGGATTTGAGACCGGGCAGGACAGAGAGTTCCAAGACCGCATTCCGAGAGATTTCTTGAGCGAAAACCTGCAGATCCGCATCGAAAACAGCTTCGCGAACATCGATCGCGCGGCCTGGGACAGCCTTGCCGCGACCACGCCTTCGCTCACCGGCGACGGCTTCTACAGCCCGTTCCTGTCGCATGCCTACCTGTCGGCGCTGGAGGAATCGGGCTCGGCGACCGCCGACACCGGCTGGCTCGGCCATCACCTTCTGCTTGAAACCGGGGATGGCCGCCTGATCGGCGCGGTGCCCTGCTACCTGAAGAACCACAGCCAGGGCGAATATGTCTTCGACCATGGCTGGGCCGATGCCTTCGAGCGCGCCGGCGGGCGCTATTATCCGAAGCTCCAGGCCTCGCTCCCGTTCACGCCCGCCACCGCGCCGCATCTTCTGGTGCGCGACGGCTATGATCACGCGACCGTCGCCAAGGTGCTGGCGGAGGGGCTACAGGCCGTCAATGACCGGCTCGGCGTCTCCTCCACCCACGTCACCTTCGTGCCGGAAGACGAGATCGGCATCTTCGAACAGGCCGGCTACCTGCATCGCACCGACCAGCAATTCCACTTCCTCAATCCGGGCTATGACAGCTACGACGCCTTCCTCGATACGCTGGCCTCGCGCAAGCGCAAGGCGCTGAAGAAGGAGCGCCGCACCGCGCTCGAAGCCGGCATCGAGATCGACTGGCTGACCGGTTCCGATCTCACCGAGGAGATCTGGGACCAGTTCTACACCTTCTACATGGATACCGGCAGCCGCAAATGGGGCCGGCCATACCTGACGCGGGACTTCTATTCGCTGATCGGCGAGCGCATGGCGAAGGACATCCTGCTGGTGATGGCGAAGCGCGACGGCCGCTATATCGCCGGCGCGATCAACTTCATCGGCTCCGACGCGCTCTATGGCCGCCACTGGGGCTGCATCGAGGATCATCGCTTCCTGCACTTCGAGGTCTGCTACCACCAGGCGATCGACTATGCGATCGTCCATGGCCTGCAGCGCGTTGAGGCCGGTGCCCAGGGCGAACACAAGCTGGCGCGCGGCTATCTCCCTGTCACGACCCATTCCGCGCACTATATTGCCCATGAGGGGCTGAGGCGCGCGGTTGCCGATTTCCTCGAGCACGAGCGCGAGGACGTTGCCCGTTTCAATGATATTCTCGTCGACCACGGCCCTTACAAAAAGGCCAGCGGCGAACGCATCGAGGAGGACTGACCCATGGCCGAGTACGACAACGACAATATCTTCGCCAAGCTGCTGCGCGGCGAAATTCCCTCCATCCGGCTTTACGAAGACGAACACGCGGTGGCGATCATGGATGTGATGCCGCAGGCGCCGGGCCATGTTCTGGTGATCCCGCGCGCGCCGTCACGCAACCTGCTGGACGCCGACCCGGACGTGCTCGCGAAGACCATCCCCGTGGTCCAGAAGCTTGCCCGCGCCGTCAAGGCGGCCTTCGATGCCGATGGCGTGTTTGTCGGCCAGTTCAACGAGGCGGCCGCCGGCCAGACCGTCTATCACCTGCATTTCCACGTCGTTCCGCGCCATGAAGGCGTCGAGATGAGGCGCCACAGCGACGGCATGGAAGACATGGAGGTGCTGAAGGCCAATGCGGAAAAGATCCTGACGGCCCTGAAGGCGTAGCCATGACGCAATTTCTGGCCGAAGAGTTCCGAAACGCCTTTTCCGCCGACCATATCATCATGTTCGTCCGACTGATCGGGGCCGCGATCTTCGGCGGGCTGATCGGCTTCGAACGCGAGATCCATCGCCATCCGGCGGGGCTCAGAACCCATATTCTGGTCAGCATGGCGGCGGCCCTGTTCGTGCTTGTCGCCATCGAGGTGCCGGAGATCATGCGCAGCGACCGCGACGTGCTGCGCGTCGATCCCACCCGCGTGGTGCAGTCGATCACCGAGGGCGTGGCCTTCCTCGCCGCCGGCATCGTGTTTCTGCAGAAGGGCACGGTGAAGGGGCTGACGACAGGGGCCGGCCTCTGGTTTTCCGGCGCGATCGGCCTGACGATCGGCCTTGGCCTCTGGAGCCTCGGCATATTCGCCTCGATGCTGGGACTTGTGGTCCTATTCGTGCTCAGGCGTCTGGAAATCAACACAAATCTTAGCAAACGCAAGAGCTTGCCCGACGAGGCTGAGGAATAGGTTCAGCTTCGTTCGAGCATTATGATGTCGGCCGCCTCGCCCAATTCCCTGCGGGCGATCTCCACCATGCTCGACTCGTGGGTAAAGAGGATGGTCTGCAACCCCTCAAGACCGGCGAGCGCCTTGAGGCCGGCCGCGCTGCGGGCGTCGTCGAAGGTCTGGAAGATATCGTCGACGATCAGCGGCGCGGGCTCGTTGCGGCTGGCGTAATCCTCCAGGAAGGCAAGCCGGAGCGCGAGATAGAGCTGGTCGCGGGTGCCGTCGCTCAACCCCTCGACCCGGATTTCCTCGCCGCCGGTGCGCACGGCTGACAGCACCAGCGCATCATGCTCGCCATAGGCCTGGGACAGGCCCTCGAAGCCGTCGCGCGTCAGCGTGCGGAAATGCCGTCCCGCCGCCGCCAGAATCGGATCGGACCGGCTTTCCCGATAGCGTTCCAGCGCGCCATCCAGCAGCCGCCCGGCAAGCTTCAGCACCACCCATTGGCGGGCAAGCGCCTGGGCCTCCGCCTCGGCCGCGGCGCGATCAAAGGCGGCGGCCTCGCTTCCCGGCCCGGTCTCCAGCGCCTGCTTGCGATGACGCAGCGCCATGCGCCGCTCGCGCAGCGTCTCGATCTCGGCCGTATCCTCCCCGGCATCGGCCTTCAGATGTGCGAGCTCCTGACGGCAGTCGACCTCGTCCAGCGTTTCGGCGAGCGTCCGGATATCCTCCACCGAGACTCCATCGCTGATCCCCGAAAACCGCTGCCGCGCTTCGGTCAGCGCCTGACGCGATGCCGCCCGCTGCCGCAACCGCGCCGAAAGACCGTTAATCGCGACGCCGTCCGGCAATGTGGCGGCGATGGCTGCCATCCGGCCGTCGATCTCTTCCCGCTCGCCCGTGTCGGTCGCAAGCTCAATGCGAAGCCGCTCGGCGCTTTCCTTAAGCGTTGCCCGCTGCGCCGCGCGCGTTGCGTGGTCGGCGGCGCGCTCGGTCAGCAGATGGACGATACGCGATGCCTGCTCGCCCGCTATATCCGCCGCCACGGCTTCCGCCAATTGCAGAGCCTCGGCCTCGAACGCGGCCATCCGCGCGCCATCGGCCTCGACCTCCTGCGCCAACCTTGCGCGCGCGGCGAAAAGCGATGGCAGGTCGGCCCAAAGCGCAAGTGCCGCCTCCGCGCCGGCCAGACCGGTTTCGCCCGGCAGGCCGACCCGTTCGAGACTTGCGACGAAACGCTCGCTCAGGGCTTCCTCGGCTTGCCGCAACTGATCAAGCTGCTCCGCGCCCTTTTCGGCTGCCTGCCGCGCCGCCTTCAGCGCGCCCGCATGCTCCCGCGCCTCCGTCCAGCGCTCGCCGAGGCGGTCGAGCGCTGTGCCGACATCGCGCGCGAGCGCGCCAAGCGGCAGTGATGCGTCCGTGCCGAGATCGTTCGCGAACCGCTCCAGCGTCTCCCGCAATGCCGCGTTCTTGCGGTCAAGGACCGCTTTCCTGTCCTTCAGCGCATAGAGCGCTGTTCGCGCCTCGAGCAGCGCGTCCAACCGCCGCCGCCATTCGAGCATCGACTCGGGGGCCGCCGGCGCGATGTCGAGCGGCGCGAACAATGCCTCGAATTCTGCCTTCGCTTTCGTCAGTTCCAGAAGCGCCGCCTCGCGTTTTTCCGCGCCCTGCTCCCGTTGAGCGGCCTCACGCTCCAGCCGGCGCAGATTGTCGGCATGGCGGGCCACCCGCTCGGCATCATCGAGTGCGTTGTCGGCCAGGCGGTCGGCGGCGCGCACGGCGTCGCGATAGGCGCTTTCCTCTCCGTCAAGCGCCTCGAACAACCGGTCGCGCTCCGCCCGCGCCGCATCGATCGCCGCCCGGGTCGGAACCGGCCCGGCCTCGCGATCCTCGGCGAGCAATCCTTCCAGGCGCGCGCATTCTTCCTCGGCCTTCGCCAACGTGCTGTCGCACTCGGCCAGCGCCGATTCTGCCGATGCGATATCGTCGCAAGCGGCCTTCAGCACGGCCTCGGCAGGCAGATCGCCTCTCCTCAGATCGAGAATGTCGGTCACCGCGGGACGCAGGCCGGCGGCCTGCTCGAACAGCACGCGCTCCTTGCCGGCGATCTCCGTTTCAAGCGTTTCCACCTCTTTTATGCCGGCGAGATCGTCGCGCAGCGCCTCATAGTTTTTGCGCAGCGGCGCGGGATCGCGCAGATGGGGCTCGCCATGCTGCTGTTCCAGCCGCGCCAGGGTTTCGCGATTTTCCGAAAGGGCGTTTTCGGCCGAACGGATGGCGCGGCCCTGCTCTTTCGACTGCTCCACAATCGCTTGAAATTCTGATCGCAACAGACTGTTTGGAAAAGATTTTTCCAGGCTATCGGCAGAATCAAACCCAAGCTGAACGGCAGCGCTCCGCAACCGCGCCTCGACATCGCGCAGTTCATGCCGCCGGCGCGGCAGGCTCTCCAGCGCCTGTTCGTAAAGCCCGCTTTCGCGCTGCAGCCGGGCGATTTCGGCGCGGCGCTCCAGAAGCGCATCGTCGACGACAAGCGCTTCCAGTTCCCGCTGTCCGGCCGCCTGCCGCGTCTCCTTGGCCTCGATCTGCTCGGCAAGCCGCGCGCGGCGGACCTCAAGCTCACCAAGCTCCTCGCCGATACGGTCCTCGATCGCCTCGATATCGGCGAATTCGGCCAGCGCCGCGCTGTGCCCATCGATCTCGCCAAGCAGGCCGCGCAGCCGCTGCAGCCGCTCGAGCTCGCCGATCCGCCGCGCCCGCTCCAATTGCCGCTGCTCGACCGTGGCGAAATCCTGGGCGATCTCGCGCTCTTCCTTCAGGAGCGCGGTCCAGTCGCTGGCGTTGAGCTGGCTGTCGCGCTCTGCCTTGCGGGCTTCGTCATAGCGCTCCAGCGCCTGATAGAAGCTGCGGGTCTGCGACTTGCGGGGCGCGTAGATGCCGTCGGCCTCCGCTGCCAGCGCCTCGCTCGCTGCTCGCAACCCGGTCAGGCCGGAGGCGGCGGAAAACAGCATCTGGCCGATCTCCCCGCCATCGGCCAGCATCTCGTCCGCCCCTGCCCTGAGCCTCGTCGAATCGAGCCCGAAGGCCCGTTCGAACACCGCCCGGTCGAGGCTGCCGACAAAGCCGGCGAGCGCGTCATCGTTCAGTGCGGCTTCGGTTTCGGCATCGAGCAGCGTATTGCTGCGGCCCTTGCGCCGGCGGAAGGCGAGTTCGGTCCCGCCATGCACGCGGAGCCTCGCGCCAAGGCGCAGGTCGCGCGCGGGATGCAGAAAATCATAGCCGACATTGCGGTCGGGAAATCCGAACAGAAGGTCGGAGAAGGCGGCGAGCGCCGAGGACTTGCCGGCCTCGTTCGGGCCATAGACGATATGAAGCGCGGCGTCTGGCCGGAATGCGATGGTCCGGTCCGTGAAATGGCCGTAGCGGATGAGATCGAGCGAAAGGAAACGCATGCCTCAACCCTCCAGCCGCGCGCTAAGAATGGCGCGGGCTTCCGCCAGAAGGTCCGCACGCGACCCCGAAAAGGCTTCATCTCTGGCGCCGACGCCGCCGGGCAGCTTTACCGCGATTTCATCGATCAGAGCCCCGATTTCGGCATCCAGCCCCTCATTGTCGGCCAGCGCGTCGATCATCGCCTCGATATCGAGGTCACTATCCGCCGGAAGTCGGCGGGACGACGCCGGCGCTTCAACCGCGATCACCAATTTCTCCAGCCACAGATCGGCGTGCACCCGCTGGCAGGCGGCCTGGAGATCGTCGTGCCATTCGCCATGGGCCGCGATCATCCGATGGGCATCGTCATGGCGGCCTTCAAGCGTCAGGCGCAGGGCGACGGGCCGCGCGTCCGCCGCTTCCGCAAGCGCAGCAAGTGCGGTTTCCACCGCCTGAAGGATATCGCTTTCCTTCATCTCCGGCGTGATTGCCACGGAGACGGCCTCGAACCGGGCGCGGTCGAGAATGATGCGTTCATAGCGCGGCCTGCCGTCCTCGACCGTCACCAGCACCGCGCCCTTGTCGCCGGTCTCGCGGATATTGCGGCCCTGAAGATTGCCGGGATAGAGCGTCAGCGGATCGGCGGACACTTCCTCGAAGGCGTGGACATGGCCGAGCGCCCAGTAATCATAGCCGCGCGAGGCGAGATCCGCCGGCGTGCACGGCGCATAGACGGCATGCGGCGGCCGCCCCGAAAGCGAGGTGTGCAACACGCCGATGTTGAAATGACCCGGCACCGCCGGCGGATAGGCAAGCGCCAGATTGTCGCCGGCCACACGGTCGGCAAAGCCCTGGCCGTGCAGCGCCACTTTCAGCGGTTCGATGGTGAAGGTCTCGGGCTGGCGCGTAGAGAATTCGTGAACGCCTTCGGGCATCGCGATCGTGCGGGTGACGATGCTTTCGGCATCATGATTGCCGCGCAGGAAATAGACCGGGATTTCAACGCGCGAAAGCCGCGCGATCTCGCGGTTGAAGAACAGGCCGACGCTGTTGTCGCGCCAGGCCCCGTCATAGACATCGCCGGCGATCACCATGAAATCCACCGCGCTATCGATCGCGCAATCGATCAGCGCCGTGAAGGCATCGCGGCCGGCGGCGGCAAAGCGCTCGGCAATCTGCCGGTCCTTCAGCGCAAGTCCCGAGAGCGGGCTCCCAAGATGCAGGTCGGCGGCGTGGATAAAACGGAAACCGGTCAAACTTGCCTCATTTGTCTTCTTGTCTCGAAGGGGTAAAAGAGTTCGCGACGACACTTCAACCCCAAAGCGCCGGCGTCGCGCTTTATCCCACCCGCATTTTCGCGGGCTGACCATCACCGGAGGACATCATGCACTATCACAATTTCGGCCGCACCGGGCGACCCGTTTCCAATATCGGCTTCGGCGCCTGGCAGATCGGCGGAAGCTGGGGCTCGGTCAGCGAGGAGGATGGCCGCGCCGCCCTGCACGCCGCGCTTGATTCGGGCATCAACTTCGTCGATACGGCCGATGTCTATGGCGACGGCCGCTCCGAAAAGATCATCGCCGATGTGCTCGCCGATCGCGGCGGCCAGAAGCCGTTCGTCGCCACCAAGGCCGGCCGCAGGCTGAACCCGCATACCGCCGATGGATACAATCTGGAAAGCCTGGAGGCCTTCGTCGACCGCAGCCTGAAGAACCTCAGGATGGAGCGGCTCGACCTCGTGCAACTGCACTGCCCGCCGACCGAGGCGTTTTATCGACCGGAGGTGTTCGAGGCGCTCGACGCGCTGAAGGCCAAGGGCAAGATCGCCAATTACGGCGTCAGCGTGGAAAAGGTCGAGGAGGCGCTGAAGGCAATCGAGTTTCCGGGCGTCGCCAGCGTTCAGATCATCTACAATATCTTTCGCCAGCGTCCGGCCTCGCTGTTCTTCCCGGAAGCAAAGCGCAGGAACATCGCCGTCATCGTTCGGGTACCGCTGGCAAGCGGGCTTTTGTCGGGCAAGATCACCCGCGATACCGTGTTCGACAAAGAAGACCACCGCAATTTCAACCGCAAGGGTGACGCCTTCGATGTCGGCGAGACCTTTGCCGGCGTGCCGTTCGAGATCGCGCTCGATGCCGTCGAGGAAGTCCGCAAACACGTACCGCGCGGCACCGGCATGGCCGCCTTCGCGCTGCGCTGGATCCTGATGAACGAGGCGGTCACCGTCGCCATACCCGGCGCGCGCAACGCCGAACAGGCGAAAGCCAATGCGTCGGCCTCCGACCTGCCGGTGATCGGCGCCGATGTGATGGCGGCGATGGAGGAAATCTACCGCACCCGCATCGCGCCGCATGTGCATCAGCGCTGGTAGGGAGCAACACCCATCGTACAGAAACGCAAAGAGGCCGGGCGTTAACGCCCGGCCTCTCATTTTTGTAACGCGTAACGATCAGTTCAGCGAAACCGTGAAGAACAGCGTCTCGCCAGAGGAATCGTCGACGCCGTCATTGTCGGTGACCGCGTAGGCCGTGCCGTCGGCGGCGATGGTGAAGCCTTCGATCTTGTCGACGACGAAGCCGTTGGAGGCGGACTTCATCAGCGGCAGCAGATCGGCGGCTTCCTGCTTCTCGACAACCGGCAGTTCGGAGCCGATCGGCGCCGGCTGCATGTCGGAAAGGGCGACCTTGTAGAGCTTCTTCAGCTTTGCGGCCTCGCCGATCTGGTTGTCGCGCTCGACGATGTAGACGCTGTCGCCGTTCGCCGTGATCTCGGAAAGACCGATCCAGCCCTTTTCCGGGGTCTCCAGCGGATAGGCGACCGCGCCCCATTCCTTAGTGGCGGGCTTGTACGCGAGCAGCTTGACGAAGCCCTTCTCGTCATCGGCCCATTCGCGCTGCACCGCCATCCACAGCGTCAGGTCATCGCCCTCGCCAACCGTGGTGATGCCTTCCATGCCGAAGCGGGTCTGGTTGGCAAGCAGAGCCTCCGGCAGGTCGATGGTCTCGGTGATCGCGCCGGTTCCGTCGACATGATAGACCGCATGCGGCACGTCCTTGTCGGGATTGCCTTCCGAGGCGAGCCAGAAGCCGCCCTGGCCATCGACCGCGACGCCTTCGAGGTCGAGCTTTTCAGCCGGGGCGCCATCGCGGGTGACGCGGATGACATCGGTGATCATTGCCGGCTTCTGCGAAGCGTCGATGACGAAGATCGACGGCTGGGCGGAATAGAAACTGTCATTGATGGCATAGAGCCTGGAGGCATCGCTTGGATCGGCAGTCAGACCCGAAAGCGCACCGAAGCCGATCAGTTCGTCGCGCGACACATCCGAAAGGATCTGCGGGTAGTTCGGCTCTGCATCCTCATAGGCGTAGAGCATGACGTGCGCGCGCACGCCGCCATCGGGGCCGAGATCGGTCTCGTTGGCAGTGACCAGCAGGTTGCGGGCGGGAATGGCAACGCCGCTTTCCGGCGAAAGGCCGGACGGCAGAAGCTGCACCAGTTCGGGCGCGTCGGCGGCGCTGTCGTCATAGACGCCCACCACGGAGCCGCGCTCGGACAGCACGAACAGGTAGTTGGTGTCGCCGAAGGTGCCCTTGATCATGCCCTCGGGCTCGACGCCCTTCTTGCCGGCGCGCTTGTCGGGGAAATGGCCGATCGAGGCGACGGCGCGCTCGAACGAATTGCCGGAATCATAGAGCAGTTCGCCGGCATCGGAGAAGATCGAGAAGCCGCGCGAGCCGCCCTTGTAGTCGCCCTCATTGGCGATGGCGAAGCGGTCATTGTCGAGCCACTTGACGCTGTCGGGCTCGCGCGCGATGCCGGAAAGCGAACCGGTGAAATCGAGCTTGCCGTCCTTTTCGATATCAACGCCGTCGATATCGACCGTGCCGGCGGAGAAGTGGTTCTTCACTTCGCCGGTATTGCCGTCGATGATCGCGATACCGTTGTTTTCCTGCAGCGTCAGCACGATTTCGTTGTCGTCGTTGATATCGACGAATTCCGGTTCCGGATCGGTCGGCGCGACCATTTCGGAAAAGCCGGTCATGGCGACATGCTTGATCGTGGCGCAATCGGCAACGCCGTCATTGAGCGAAATGATCACCAGATCGCCGGCGGGCATCTGCGGGATTTCGCCGTCGTTCAGCTCTTCGTCGCGCTCGTTTTCGATGGCGATGGCAACGATCGAGCCATCCGGAGACACGGCGACGGAATCAGGCTGGCCGCCGAGATCGCACTGGCTTTCGAGCGTGCGCGAGGCGATATCGACAACGCCGAGGAAGCCCGACGGCGCAGTGTAGCTTTCCGAGGTGTTGACGCCGACCAGCGCCTTGGGGCCGGAAACGGCAACCGAGGTCGGCTCGCCGTCGAGCTTGGTGATGCCGAGCGCTGCCGGGGCTTTCATGTCGGTGATATCGACGAAGCCGAGGGCGCCGAGCGGGCTGTCGGAATAGATCAGCGTGTTGCCGTCTTCGCTCGCCGCGATGATTTCGGCCGAGGTCTCGGTCGCGGGATCCATGTCGGCGGGCAGGTTGCCGGCGACGCTGAAGACCGCGATGCGGTTGAAGACGGGTTCGGCGGCGGCCGGAAAAGCGGCGGAAGCCAGAAGCGCAGCACTCAGGGCCGCGCCGGTGAGGCGGAATCGCATAGATATACCCTCCAAGGTAAAGATGACTGGAGGTTTCTGAGCGCGCGGTGTGACAGCAGGATTACACGGCGATGACAGGACGATGACAACCCGTCTACTTCTCCCTTCGGCGCTCGATCAGCATGATCGAAAGCGAGGCGCAGAGGATCATTACGCCGCCGATCCAGAACAGCGTATCCGGCGCATAGCCGAACACCAGCCAGCCGCCGAGCACGTTGAGCGGCAGTTTCAGGTCGTCAAATGGCTGGACATAGGCCGCGTCCGCGCTCGAATAGGCAAGCGTCAGGAAATACTGCGCCAGCGCCGTCAGCAGGCCGAGCGCCAGCATGATCCAGATGATATCGCCGGTCGGGACGGCGAAGCCGCCGCCAATGGCGACCAGCGCGTTGATCGGCGTCAGCAGCATCAAGAGCCATACGGTGATCGATTCGGGGCGTTCATGGGCCGTCAGCCGTTTGGTGATCAGCGAGGTTCCGCCCCAAAGAAGCGCGGATGCAATCGGCAACAACGCCGCCCAGGTGAAGCTCTCCGACCAGGGCTGAAGGATCAGCAACGCGCCGGTGAAGCCCACCGCCGTCGCGATCCAGCGCGACGGGCCGACCGTCTCGCCCAGGAAAAGTTTCGCCCCAACGATGATGAAGAAGGGCGAGGTCATGACCAGCGCGATCGCCTGGCTGATCGGAACCGAGGCAAGGCCGATCGCCCAGGCCTGAACGCCGAGCGCGGAAAGCGCGACCCGGAAAACATGCTGCCAGGGATGGCTGGTCCGCATCACCGAAAGCCCGGTGCGCCAGAGATAGGGCACGGCAAACACCAAGGCGATGCCATATTGCCAGAAGGCGACCGACGAGGCGGCGAACCCCATATTCATCGTCACCTGCTGGATCGCGACATTGCCGGCCGCGTAAACCACGCCGGCCATCACCATCCAGAAGGCCCCGGTCAGAGCCGGAGAGCGATAGATTGCCTTAGCCATATGTACGACAGACCTTTCAGCACGAGCGTGAAACGATGCCAGAGGTAAAGAAGTTGCGCCTTTCGGGCAAGCGCGTTTGCGCGCCGCGCGTCACAGCGGCCGAACGCGGGTGACATAGGCCTCGAAGAAATCCGAAAACCTGGCAACCCGGATCGGCAGGCGGTCATAGGGCGGATAGTAGAGCGTCAGCCAGAGTTCCGGCGGCGACCAGTCGGAAAGCACTTGCTTCAACCGCCCTTGCGCGAGTTGCTCCTCCACAATGAAATGCGGCAGCAGCGCCACGCCCTCGCCATTCTCGGCAAGCCGTGCCAGCAATTCGCCGTTGTTGCCGGCGAGTTTCGTCCCCGCCCTCACCCGCCGACTTTTGCCGGCGCTCGTCAGTTCCCAGGTTTCACCCGTCGCCTCGGCGTCGAAGGCGAGGCAGGCGGCGGCGGCGAGATCGTCGGGCGTTTGCGGCGTTCCGTTTGCGGCGAGAAAGCCGGGCGAGGCCACCAGCACCCGACGGACCGGGCACAGCTTGCGCCAGATCGTCGACTTGTCGTCCGGCGGGCCGGAAATACGGATCGCCAGATCGAACGGCGCGCCGACGATATCGACGAAGCTGTCCTCAAGCGTCACCGAAAGGCTGATCGCGGGATGTTCCGCGCGGAAGCCCGAAAGCACGTCCGGCAATATCTGCTGGCCAAGCGAGAGCGGCGCATTCAGCCGGATATGGCCGCTGACGGCGCTTTCACGCTCGCGCACCTCCTCGCTGGCTTCGTCGAAGGCCTTCAGCAGCGGCCGCATCCGCGCCGCATAGATCGCACCCGCTGCGGTGAGCGACACCTGGCGCGTGGTGCGCACGAATAGCTGTACGCCGAGCCGTTCCTCCAGCGCGCCGACAGCCCGCGTTACGCTCGGCGCGGTCATCGCAAGTGTGCGCGCCGCCGCGGCGAAACTGCCCAGTTCGGCGACGCTCAGGAAAACCCGGATGTCGTTCAGATCCTTCATGAGAAGATTACTACGATTTTTGCAATAATAATGTCAATTTTATTGCACTACACGCAGAGACCCATAATTGCCATCTTATGGCCAGAAGCGAGGCGCGGCAGACGCGCCCGCACAGCAAGGAACAGTTCGATGTTACAGCAGATCAAGGGCCTGCATCACATCACCTCGATGGCGGCGGATGCCCAGGCCAATAACGACTTCTTCACCGGCGCGCTCGGGCTAAGGCGCGTCAAGAAGACCGTGAACTTCGACGCGCCCGATGTCTATCACCTCTATTACGGCGACGAAATCGGCACGCCCGGCTCGGTGATGACCTACTTTCCCTTCCCTCACATAGCGGCGGGAAGGCCCGGAACGGGCGAGGTCGGCGAGACGCTGTTTGCGGTCCCGCGCGGCTCGCTCGGCTTCTGGAAGGAGCGTCTCGGCAAGCTTGGCGTCGGAAACATCACGGAGAGCGAAGTCTTCGGCGAAAAGCGGCTGCATTTCGCAGGCCCGGACCGGGATGCCTTCGCGCTGGTCGAGGTGGACAATGATCACCGCGCCGGCTGGCTCAAGGGCGATATCGCCGAGGCCGAGGCGATCCGGGGCTTCCATGGCGCAAGCCTGCGGCTCGCGGACAGCGGCGCGACGGCGGAACTGCTCGGCTTCATGGGCTATGAAAAGGTCGACGGCAAGGATGACTGGACCCGTTTTGCGATCGGCAACGGCAATGGCGCCGATGTCATCGACGTCCAGACCCTGCCCTCGGCCAACGCCGCCCGTCAGGGTGCCGGCTCGGTCCATCACATCGCGTTCGCGGTGGAAGATCGCGCCGCCCAGCTCGAAGTCCGCAAGGCGCTGATGGACACCGGCTACCAGGTGACCCCGGTGATCGACCGGAACTATTTCTGGGCAATCTACTTCCGCACGCCCGGCGGCGTGCTGTTCGAGATCGCCACCAACGAACCGGGCTTTGACGCCGACGAGGACACCGCCCATCTCGGCGAAGCGCTGAAACTGCCGCCGCAATATGAGCAGCATCGTGCACAGATCGAGCAGATCCTGACGCCGATCAGGGACTGACATTGCCACGGCGCCTGCCCCGTTCCGGACGGGCGACGCCATCCCTGTTACCGGCTCGCCAGCGCGCTTGACGAGCGCCGTCTCACGCCGGTTGGAGAACCACGACCATGACCAACGATACTTACGATGCATTCACCCGCGCCGGCGCGGCTGGCGAACCGCTGGTTTTCAGCTTTCACGGCACGGGCGGCAACGAGCATCAGTTCGTGCCTCTCGTCGACCAGATTCTGCCAAACGCGGCCATCGTTTCACCGCGCGGCGACGTTTCGGAATATGGCGCGCTGCGCTTCTTCCGGCGCACCGGCGAAGGCGTCTACGACATGGAAGACCTCGCCCTTCGCACCGCCAGGATGAGCCGCTTCATCGCCGAACACCGCAAGGCCAATCCCGGTCGCGCGGTCTATGGCATCGGCTATTCCAACGGCGCCAACATTCTCGCCTCGGTGCTGTTCGGACAACCCGACCTCTTCGACCGCGCCGTGCTCATGCATCCGCTGATCCCGTGGACGCCACAGGACAATGCCGGTCTCGCGGGCAAACGGATCCTCATCACGGCGGGCGAACGCGACCCGATTTGCCCGCCTGAAGGAACCCTTGCCCTGATCAATTATTTCGAAGCGCAGGGCGCCGACCTTGCCACGCTGTTCCACCCCGGCGGCCATGAAATCCGCCCACAGGAAATCGAGGCCGTCGCCGCGTTGCTGACAAGCTGACAGGCCTCATGCCTTCTCGGCGTTTGAGAGCAGGGACGGCGAAAAACTCAGCCCGCGACCTTTCCGCCGGTCATCGGCGCGGGAACGCCTGTGGTTGTAGGGAAGCTGATCGGCAGACCGCGCAGCGTCCGCACCGCAAGAAACGCAAAACACTCCGCCTCGATCGCATCGCCGCGCCAGCCGACCGTTTCGGCGGGAACCGCCTCGACGCCTGCGCGCGTTCCAAGCATCGCCATGATCGCCGGGTTGCGCCGCCCGCCGCCGCAGACGATCAGGCGTTTCGGGCGCACCGGCAAAAGGTCGAGTGCCTTGCCGACGGCGGCGGCCGTAAACGCGGTCAGGGTTGCCGCGCCCGTGGCCGGATCGAGGCCATCGGCCATGTTGGCGGTGAAGTCGAACCGGTCGAGGGACTTCGGATAAGGCGCTGAAAGATAAGGATGTTCCAGCAGCCGCGTGAGGCGCTCCTCGTCGACCGTGCCGGAAAGCGCGAGCCTGCCGTCGCGGTCCATCTCGCCGAGGCCGTTTGCCTTGATGAAGTCGTTGAGGGGCGCGTTGGCGGGGCCGGTGTCGAAGGCGATCAGGCTCTCGCCGCCATCCCATGCGGTGACATTGGCAACGCCGCCGAGATTGAGCACAGCCGTCTCGCCGGAGGTATCGAGGCCGCGCAGCAGGGCCTGATGATAGCCGGCGGAGAGCGGCGCGCCCTGCCCGCCGGCGCGGATATCGGCGGTACGGAAATCATAGGCGACCTTGCAGCCGAGCAGATCGTGCATCAGCGCGCCATCACCAAGCTGGCGGGTATCGCCGATGCGCGCCTTCGTCGGCGCGCGATGCAGCACCGACTGGCCATGGAAGCCGACGACGCCGATATCAGCCATGCTCAGCCCCTCGGCCTCCACCAGCGCCTTCACGGCGGCGGACTGGGCGCGGGTCAGAACCTCTTCGGCCTTCGCGAAAATTTCGGGCTCCGGGCCTTCGAAATTCCATTTGCGGGCGATGGCAAGCGTTTCTTCCAAGAGGTCGCGGGTCGATTGCGGATAGGGTGCCAAAGTATAAGCGCCGAATTGCTCGACGCTGACGCCGTCCGTCTTCAGCATCGCGACATCGATATTGCCGTCGAGCACGGTGCCCGTCATCAGGCCCACGGCCCAGACCGGTTTGAAATCCTCGGCCACTATTCCGCTCCGTTCATGAAATCACTGACGGCGCGGCGCAGCGCCATGATGCCGCTGTCGAAATGGCGGCTGGGGTGGACGCGGTTGGTCAGCAGCGTCCAGGCCTGGCCGCGCTCGAAATCCACGCAGAGCGAGGTGCCGGTGAAGCCGGTATGGCCGATGGTCGCGGGCGAGCACAGCGCGCCACCATGCCAGCCCTCATAAGGTCGCTCCCACCCATGGGTGCGGCGTTCGGACAAAGGCTCCCGCATCAGTCTGACTGCCGCATCGCCCCTGCGGTCGCGTTCCAGAAGATCGCGGGCGAAATCC
>NZ_DEPM01000239.1:30832-31684 GCF_002358775.1 Martelella sp. UBA3392 | reverse complement strand
GCCGCGCAGGGCCTGGGCAACGTGCTGGCCAAGCGCCTCGGGCCGATCCCGCCGATGCGCCTCATGGCCTGGCTCTCGATTTTCACCGTGCCCGAAACCCTGCTGGCCTCGTCGCTGCTGGAAACGGGCCAGTGGCAGGCCGTCCGCCAGGCGGATCTGGCGGCGTGGGGCTCGCTCGCCTATGCCACGCTCCTCGGCGCCGGGGTCGGGTTCGCGCTGTGGTTCTGGTTGCTCGGGCGGCTGCCCATGTCGCGGGTCGCGCCCTTCGCGCTTCTGCAGACCGTGGTCGCCATGGCGCTCGGGGTCGTCGCCATGGGAGATCAAGTGACCTTGTCCCTCGTCCTGGGCGCGCTGCTGTGTCTCTCTGGCGTACTCCTGACGCAGATCACACTGAGGAGAAAGGGCAGAGCCGAAGCATGACAGCGGCCTCATGCCGGACGCCCATGCATGGTGCCGCGCAACAGACGGTCTCGCCGCCATCGGCGCGGCGACAGGACGACCGGTCCACAATATCGACCGGACGTACCGCACTATCCATAGGCGTAGACATAGGCGTATTCCCACGCATATGTCGTCACCGGCGGTCCTTGCGGCCTCGGGGGGCCGCCGGCATGGGCCGGGCTGGCTCCGGACGCGCCGGACGCAACCGCCGCCGACAGCGCGGCGGCGAGAAAGCCCCTGCGGTTCAGCGGAAGATGCCTGCCGTCCGGGGCTGTCGCGGTTCGATCGCGATCGTTTCGTTTCTCACTCGCCATCATGATCACTCCTGAAACCGGCTCGGAACGGATTGCGGGACTTCAACAGTTCGGGATCGGGCACAAGCGATTTGCTCGCCACGTTCGCCAGCATCTG
>NZ_DEPM01000239.1:0-30529 GCF_002358775.1 Martelella sp. UBA3392 | reverse complement strand
GCTCGCCACGTTCGCCAGCATCTGGTGCGCCATGTGGAAGCCGAAGTCTTCGGCGAGCGCCTTTTTCCAGTGCCGGGAAAGAATGTCGTGGGTTGCCCACCGCGTATAGCGTGGCCGTTGCATGATGAAGCGGGCGAGGTTCCAGCTCCTTCCGGTCAGCGCGTCGCGCGGAAAGATGTCGTTGACGACGGAGCGAACCAGCAATGCGAACAGGGACGACTTGGGCGGGCATTCGAAAGATCGGCACAATGGATGGCAATTGCTGCGCACGCTCGCGGGCCTCCGTCGTTGATTGGGCGCGAACCGTGCGAATGAAGAATTACCGCAGCTTTACGGGAACCGGTCGGGCGAAGCGGCGGCGGCAGAGCGAACCCGCGAAGGCTCCCGCCGGTTCCAGAATGCGGGGCCCGTTCCAGAGCATAATCCGAACGAAGCGAGGATCGACAAGTTTATGCTGCTAAAACAAATGGATAGAGCGCTGACCTGATCCATTCAGATCGAAACGAGCTCTAAAGCCGGATCGTCACCTCTGTCCCGGCGGGACCGCTTTGCATGACAACCTCACTGCCATGATTTGCGACGATCTGCTTCACCAGACTGAGGCCGAGACTGGCGCCGCTGCTTTTGGCCAAGCGCCGCCGACAGCGCATTCGCCAGTTCTCTCTCGTCCTCGATTAGCAGCAGTCTCATCGTCTCTCCGCGGGTTCCCTGTCAGGCCTCTCCGTCATCAGGATTGCAACAGGATTACGGAAACGAAACGGCCGGGCGCAATGCTTCTGCAATCCGGGGCATGGACATGTCCGATCTCCATCGTGCCGAACAATCCAACTCCGTCAGAACAGGATGATGACATGACTCGCAAGACCATTCTCCGCCTATTGGGCATTCTGCTTTCCTCCGCATTCCTGCTTGCCGCGCTCCTGGGCGGATTGAGCTTTGCGATGGTTCTGATTGCCGGCTGGTTCGCCACATGATCCGGCGCGGCGCGCCGGACGGGCCAGGAACAGGAGAGCGATTGCCTGCGGACCCTCATGGACTGCTTTTCAGCAAGCAGGCCCGGCCTCAAGCATACCCAGCACGACATCCGCTGCCAGTTCCGCCCTGCGGCGCTGATCCGCGTCCGGGCGCTCCCCTTGTCCGAGCAGCAGGCGCAGCACCTCGCCCCCCAGCAGGCAATCGATATAGAGGCGGGCGGCTTCCGCGATTTCTTCATCATCGACGTCGCACTTGGCTGAAATGATGATCGCCGCCAGGTTCTCGAAATGTCCCGGAATGCCCTCATAGGCGAGTTGCAGGAGATGGGGAAAGACCGAACTCTCCGCGATCACCAGCCGCATTAATGCGATATTGTCCGGCCGGAAGAACTTGGCCTGCATGTGAATGCCACTGGTGACCAGCAATTCGCGAAACGGCAAAGCGAACAGCGATTCAAAATACCGGCGTTCCGCGTCGTCTGTTGCGCGACATGCATCGCTGATCGTGGCGGCGAACAGATCGTCCTTGCTTTCGGCGTGACGATAAAGGGTCATGAGCGAAATGCCAGCCGCAGCCGCGATCGCGTCCATGCTCGTTCCCCCGTAACCCGTCCGGACGAAGCAGGCTCTGGCGGCATCGAGGATGTCCCTCTGCCGCCTGGCCATCGCCTTTCCCTTCGGGTGTCCATCGGGCCAGACCTTCATGCACTTGACTCCATATGATAGTTATGACCCTCATATACAAACGATAGTCTTTATTATCACATACGGCCGTGCCCACGCAAATCCTGGAGACCTTTCATGCGGATCTGGAACATCAGCCTGTGGGCGGGACGCGCAGTCCTTGCCCTGTTTTTCGCCTATGCCGGGGTCCTCAAGCTGAGCCGGACACCGCAAGCCCTTTCCGCCATGGGCTGGCACTGGACCATGGACGTTCCGCCATCGCTCATCACCTTCATCGGCGCCATGGAGTTGCTGGGTGCCGTCGGCATCATTCTTCCGGCCGCATCGCGGATCCTGCCATGGCTTACAAACCTTGCCGCAGCGGGCATGACGGTCCTGCAACTGGCAGCCCTCGTCTTCCATCTAGCGCGCGGCGAAACGGATGTGCTCTGGCTCAATGTCGTCGTAATTTTGGTCGCGGGCGCCGTTGCCTGGTTCGGCTTCAAGCGCGATGCCAGGGGCTGATCGGCAAGCCCGGTCAGGCCGTATCGCCTTCAATTATCGTCATCACGCGCGGCAATACGCCTGACCTCTTCCGTGGCGGCATCCAGAAATTCTTCCGACAGTTGCTCGTCCGCGATAAGCCGCGACAGCGTTACGGCCCCCACCATCATCGAGAGGATTGCCATGGCCTTGCTGCTCGGATCCTTGGCCGCGACGCCTCCCATCATTTCATCCAGAACCTCGCAATGGGCCCGAATTCCGTCCTCGAACGGTTTTCGAACCTCTGCGCTCTGACGCGCGGCGTCTGCTCCAAGAGCAACGATCGGACAACCTTCAGCCTTCTCTCCCCTGTGGTCCCTGGAGAGATAGAATGCGGCAACGGCGCCCAGCGGATCGTCACTGTCCGCGGCTGCATCCGACCACCGTCGCGTGGCCTCCTCAAGCGCACGTCTGGAGGCCAGGGCGGCCAGATCGTCCTTGGACTGGAATTGTTTGTAGAAACCGCCCTGCGTGAGGCCAGCCCCCTTCATCAGATCCTTGAGCCCGATCCCGTCGAAACCACGCTCCCGAAACAGACGGCTTGCGACGGTGATGACCCTGTCCCGGTTTTCTTCTGCCTGTGCACGGCTCACCCGCATCTGGATCTTCCTTTTAGATTTCAATTGACATCTAATCTTCATTAGATTTAGATTGCAATCTAATTTACGCCATCATGCGCAACAAGGCCAGACCTGTGAGACGAAAAATCATTATCTCGATATCCGCCGCTCTCGTTCTTTCGGGACTGGGAGCGGCCGTATTCCTGCTGCCGTCGGCGAGCAGGAACGCCGAGGCTGCGGACCCGCGCAGCCTGCCGCCCCTTGTCGACATCGCCAGGGCCAAGCCCCCTGCCGCATTCGACCGGAGCTTCACGGGAACGGTCGCGGCGCGCGTGGAAAGCGACCTCGGCTTTCGCGTTCCCGGCAAGATCGTCGAACGGTATGTCGGCCTTGGCGAGAAGGTCAAAGCCGGGCAACCGCTGATGCGGATCGACGAAACGGATCTGAAGCTGGCGCTTGCCGCCAGACGCAACGCCGTGATTGCGGCCCAGGCGACGTTTGTCCAGGCCGAGGCCGACGAGAAGCGCTTTGCATCCCTTCTCAAGTCTCAGGCGGTTTCTTCCCAGCAGTACGAGCGGGCAAAGGCGGCGCTCGATACCGCCAGCGCCCAGCTTGCTGCCGCCAGGGCAGACGCGAATGTCGCCGAAAACGCAGTCGATTATGCGGTACTGGTCGCCGATGCGGACGGCACGGTCGTCGAAACGCTGGGCGAACCGGGGCAGGTCGTCTCGGCGGGACAGACGGTTGTCAGACTTGCCCAGTCGGGTCCGCGCGAGGCGCTGGTCTGGTTGCCGGAAAATCTGCGGCCGAAAATCGGGACTGTCGCCAAGGCCAGTATCTATGGCCGCGACGGCGCGGAGAACGCGAGCCTGCGCCAGATATCGGATGCGGCCGATCCCCAGACCCGGACCTATGAAACCCGCTGGGTGCTGCAGGGCTCGGCTGCATCGGCCCCGCTCGGTGCGACCGTGACCATCAGCCTCGAAAACAGCCAGGCATCGGCGCTCACGGATGTCCCTGTCGGCGCGGTTATCGATGACGGAACCCGCACGGGCGTCTTTGTGCTGGATGAGCGGACATCCACCGTTCATTTCCGCGACGTCACGCTTCAGCGGATCGGCAACGAGACGGCAACGGTCACCAATCTCGCCCCCGGCGCGCGCGTTGTCGCCCTCGGCGTCTATCTCCTCAGCGACGGTGCCAGCGTGCGCACCGCCACAAAAAACTGACAGGTGCTCAACTGACCGGCTTCAATCTTTCCGCGCTCGCCGTCCGCGAACGCGCCGTCACCCTGTTCTTCATCGTCTTGCTGGCAGCCGCCGGCGCCTATGCCTTCGTCAAGCTGGGCCGGGCCGAAGATCCGTCATTCACCATCAAGACGCTGACCGTCACGGCCGTGTGGCCCGGCGCCACGGCGCAGGAAATGCAGGAACTGGTCGCGGAACCGCTGGAAAAGCGGCTGCAGGAGCTCGCCTGGTACGACCGCGTGGAAACCACCACCCGGCCCGGTTACGCCTACCTGACGGTCACGATGCGGGACGACACACCGGCCAGCGTCGTTTCCGAGGAATTCTACCAGGCGCGAAAGAAGCTGGGAGACGAAGCGCGCAACCTGCCGCAGGGCGTGCTCGGCCCATTCGTCAACGATGAATATTCCGATGTCAGCTTTGCCCTTTATGCCCTGAAGGCAAAAGGTATGCCGATGCGCGATCTGGTACGGCAGGCGGAGACGATCCGGCAGGACATGCTGCATGTTCCGGGCGTCAAGAAGATCAATATCCTCGGCGAACAGGCCGAGCAGATCTTCGTCGCGTTCTCCTATGCCAAGCTGGCGACGCTGGGCATATCGGCGCAGGATATCGCCGCCGCCCTGCAGCGCCGCAACACCGTGACCCCGGCCGGGTCGATCGATACGGAAGGACCGCAGATCTTCATCCGTTTCAACGGCGCCTATGACAGCATCGATGAGATCGCGAATACACCGATCGTGGCGAACGGGCGCACGCTCAAGCTCTCCGATATCGCCGACGTCAAACGCGGCTATGAAGACCCGCCCACCTATGTCATTCGCAATGGCGGCGAGCCGGCCATCATGCTCAGCGTCGTCATGCAGCAGGGCTTTAACGGACTGGAACTGGGCAAGGCGCTTGAAGCGCGTTCCGCGGCCATTGCCGAAAACCTGCCGCTCGGCATAACGCTGACGAAGGTGAGCGATCAGGCCGTCAACATCCAGGAGGCCGTTGGCGAGTTCATGCTCAAATTCGCCATGGCGCTCGGCGTCGTGCTGTTCGTCAGCCTGATCAGCCTCGGCTGGCGCGCCGGGCTGGTGGTCGCGCTCGCCGTGCCGCTCACGCTCGGCGTTGTCTTCCTGATCATGCTCGAAACCGGGCGCTTCTTCGACCGCATCACGCTCGGCGCGCTGATCCTGGCGCTCGGGCTTCTCGTCGACGATGCCATCATCGCCATCGAGGTGATGATCGTGAAGATGGAAGAAGGCATGGAGCGGACAAAGGCGGCGGCCTTTGCCTGGAGCCACACGGCAGCGCCGATGCTCTCCGGCACGCTGGTGACCGTGATCGGCCTGATGCCGGTGGGTTTTGCCCGGTCCACGGCGGGCGAATATGCCGGGAATATCTTCTGGATCGTCGGCTTCGCCCTCATCGTCTCATGGCTGGTGGCGGTAATCTTCACGCCCTATCTCGGGGTCAAGATGCTGCCGGAGATCAAGCCGGTGGAAGGCGGTCACCACGCCATATACGACACGCCGAACTACCGCAGGCTTCGCCGTCTCATCGCATTCGCGGTCCGCTACAAGTTCGTGACCTGCGGCCTCGTCGCGCTCATCATGGCGGCTTCCGTCTTCGGCATGGGCCTTGTGAAACAGCAATTCTTTCCAACGTCGGACCGTCCCGAGGTTCTGGTGGAAGTGCGGTTGCCGGAAGGAACCAGCATCGAGACCATGACAAAAGCCGTCGAGACAATCGAAGACTGGCTGGAAAACCAGCCGGAGGCTGAAATCGTCACCAGCTATATAGGCCAGGGGGCTCCGCGCTTCTTCTTCGCCATGTCGCCGGAACTGCCGGACCCGTCCTTTGCCAAGATCGTGGTGCTGACGCCCGATGCCGAGGCCCGCGAGGCGCTGAAACACCGTCTTCGCGAAGCCGTTTCCGACGGTCTGGCGCCTGCGGCCTATGTGCGCGTGTCGCAACTGGTCTTCGGGCCTTACACGCCGTTCCCGGTCGAATTCCGCATCATGGGTCCCGACCCGCAAAAACTGTACGAGCTGTCGGAACAGGCACTCGCAATCATGAAGACGGTTCCCGACGTCCGCCAGCCCAGCCGCGACTGGGGCGACCGCGTCCCCGTGGTCCGTTTCGTCCCGGATCAGGACCGTCTCAACCTCATCGGCCTTTCGCCTGCGGAAGCGTCTCAGCAACTGCAACTTCTTTTGAGCGGCATCCCGGTCACCGCGATGCGCGAAAACATCCGCAATGTTCCGATCGTCGCCCGCAGCGGTGGCGGGGAGCGGCTCGATCCGTCCAGACTGTCGGACTTCTCGCTGATCACCAGGGACGGCCGGGCCATACCGCTCGATCAGATCGGTCACGCGGAAATCACCTTCGAGGAACCGATCATGAAGCGTCGCGACCGCACGCCGGTCGTCACGGTCCGCTCGGAAATCAACGAGGCGATGCAGCCGCCGGAGGTCTCGAAAGAGGTGGCAAAGGCGCTTCAGCCGCTGGCCGTCTCGCTTCCGCCCGGCTACCGCATCGAGATGGGCGGCAATATCGAGGAATCGATCAAGGCCAATGCCGCGCTGGTGAAGGTCTTCCCGGTGATGATCGCCGCGATGCTCATCGTCATCATCATTCAGGTCCGCAGCCTGTCAACGATGACGATGGTGATGCTGACCGGACCACTCGGTCTGGCAGGCGTCGTGCCGGTGCTGCTGATCTTCAACCAGCCCTTCGGGTTCAATGCCATCATCGGCCTGATCGGACTTGCGGGCATCCTGATGCGCAACACCCTGATCCTGACCGAGCAGATCAAGGACAACAAGGCGGCGGGTCTCGACGACTACCATGCGGTGATAGAGGCGACCGTGCAGCGGACAAGGCCGGTGCTCCTGACCGCGCTTGCCGCCGTGCTCGCCTTCATCCCGCTCACCCATTCCGTGTTCTGGGGATCGATGGCCTACACGCTGATCGGCGGCACGGCCGTCGGCACGGTGATGATCCTGCTGTTCCTTCCCGCTCTTTACGCAACATGGTTCCGCATCAAGGCGCCTGAGGGAACCCACACGGACGGTTCGGAGGAAACGGGCACGATCCTCAATACGCAATAACGGATGGGAAACACCGGAATATGGAGAAGCGGCTTCCGGTTGCTCCCCCATATTCCGCATCGAGGCTCAGCGGGACCAGTTGAACAACAAGCAAAGGAGGCCGTGATGGCCGAGCAGAAAGTCGTCGTTATCACCGGGGCATCGTCGGGCATCGGCCAGGCCACCGCCCGCCTTCTTGCCGAAAGGGGCTACCGCGTCTTCGGCGGCGCCCGTGATCCGAACCGGGCGGAGGCAATTCCCGGGGTTCAGTTCGTCCCAGTCGATGTGACGAGCGATACCTCCGTGACGGCATTCGTCGATTACGTCCTCGCCGAAGCCGGGAAGATTGACATTCTGATCAACAATGCGGGCGTTTCGCTGAGCGGGCCGGTCGAAAACACCACGCCAGCCGAAGCCGGTCGGGTTTTCGATGTCAACGTGCTCGGCCCGCTTCGCACGATCCGCGCCGCGTTGCCGTCGATGCGCGCGGCGCGCAGCGGGCTCATCGTCAATATCAGCTCCGTGCTCGGCTTTCTGCCGGCGCCGTTCATGGGGCTTTACGCCAGCAGCAAGCACGCCCTTGAGGGCCTGTCGGAATCGCTCGATCACGAGGTGCGCGACTTCAATATTCGTGTCCTGCTGATCGAGCCCGCTTTTACAAGCACAAATATCGACACCAACGCCGCACGCACCCAGACCCCGCCCGGCGCCTATGCCGATCAGGCCGAAGCCGCCATCAAGACCGTGGAAAACCAGATCAGGACGGCGCCGCCGCCGCGCGTGGTTGCCGAAACGGTCCTCGCCGCAATCACGCGTCCAAAAAAGATGCGCTGGCCCGTCGGTGGCCAGGCGACGCTTTTGAGCAGGCTGCGCCGCTTCATGCCGGCAAAGGCCTTGGACGGAAGCCTGCGCAAGGCCTTCGGTCTTGGAAAAAGCCCGCGCAGAAAGGGCTGAACCGAAACCGGCCTAGTCGCTATGTCAGAGCCAATTCGCGCAATGTGCTAGCCGGACAGTATATCCGGCCCCTCAATATCCTTCCGCCGCCATTTCGCGCAGCAGCCGCACCGCGTGGGGATAGCCGCGCGCGCCGCAGCCGGCCATCACCGCCGTTGCCACGGGCGAGACCAGCGAGTTGTGGTACATCGGCTCGCGCTTGTGGACGTTGGAAATGTGGAACTCGATCATCGGGCCGGGATACATCTTCAACGCATCCATCATCGCCATCGAGTAGAAGGTGAAGGCGGCAGGGTTGATCAAAAGGGCGCTCGAGCTGTCAATCGCCTCGTGGATCCATTCGATCATCTCCTGCTCGGAATTGGTCTGGCGAAACACCAGCCCCTCCTCGCCCGCCGCTTGCCTGCACAACGCCTCGACTTCTGCGAGCGTCGTGTGACCGTAGATGTCCGGCTCGCGCAGGCCGAGCCGGTTGAGGTTCGGTCCGTTGAGGACATAAACCGGTTTTTTCATGTGTTGTTACCCCTTGTAACCGAACTGCCGCGGAAGCCAGAGCGAGATATCCGGGACCAGCGTGATCAGCAGCAATGCGGCGATCAGCGCCAGCAGGAAAGGCAGGATTTCGCGGATGATTGCGTGCAATGACTTGCCCGAGATGTTCGACATGACGAACAGCAGCAGGCCGTATGGCGGCGTGATCAGGCCAAGCATGATGTTGACCACGCACACGACCCCGAAATGCACCAGATCGATGCCGAGCGCGTTGGCCGTGGGAATGAACACCGGGACGATGACCAGAAGCACCGTCGTGCCTTCAAGCAGGCAGCCCAGCGCCAGAAGAACGAGATTGACGATCAGCAGAAACATCACCGGCGAGAGATCGAAGCCCGAAAGCCATTGGCTCAGCATTGTCGGCACGTTCTCGATCGTCACGACATAATTGAAGACCAGAGCCCCGGCAATCAGCATGCCGATCGACGACGTGGTGCGCGCGCTCGACAGCAGTGAATGATAGACCGCGCCTGCCGAGACGCTGTTGTAGAGCAGAGCGGAAATGACAAGCGCATAGAGCGCGGCGATCGCGGCTGCTTCCGTCGGTGTGGTCGCACCGCCATAGATGCCGCCCAGCAGCACGACCGGCATCATCAGAACCGGAAAGGCCTTG
This sequence comes from Martelella sp. UBA3392, assembly GCF_002358775.1. Lineage (NCBI taxonomy): Bacteria > Pseudomonadati > Pseudomonadota > Alphaproteobacteria > Hyphomicrobiales > Aurantimonadaceae > Martelella > Martelella sp. UBA3392. The sequence continues at coordinate 21,346 of NZ_DEPM01000239.1, read as the reverse complement.
ACCACAATGCCCGGCATTTTGCGAACAGGAACCGGCTCCTCGACGGGGAACGATCGGCGGCGCGCGCTTGTGAGAACAATGGCGGCCTGCACCAGTCCCATCAAAAGCCCCGGGATCATGCCCGCCAGAAAAAGGTAACCGATGGAAGCATCCGAAACGAGCGCGTAGATGACCATCGGGATCGATGGCGGAATGATCGGCCCGATCACGGCGGTGGATGCCGTCAGGGCGGCGGCGAAGGCGGGCGGGTATTTGCCGCCCTCCGTCATCATCTTCTGCATCATCTTGCCGGTGCCCGCCGCATCGGCGAGCGCGGAGCCGGACATGCCGGCGAAGATGATGCTTTGCACGACGTTGACCAGAGCCAGCCCACCCGGAAACCGGCCGACGAATGCATTGCAGAACGCCAGAAGGCGAAGGGTCATGCTTCCGGAATTCATCAGTTCGGCCGCCAGGATGAACAGCGGCACGGCAAGCAGGATGTAACTCGAGAACAGGCCATTCAGGATCTGCTCGGCAGCCGTGCCCATATCGAGGCCGGCAAGCATCAGATACAGAATTGAAGAGGCGATCATCGCGTGGCCAACCGGCAAACCCATAAGCGCCAGAAGAACGATCGAAATGATGCAGAGCGTGAAGGGATCCATCATTCCTCATGCTCCCCGCGCTCGGCATGTTCGACATAACGGTTTGTCAGGGCACTCCACAACAGCCAAGCATAGCGCACGAGTGTCGCGACGGCGAAGATGACGTAGATCGAATAGACGTAGTCATAGCGGATATCGAGATAGGACGTCTCCTGGACCTTCATGAAGGTTACGTAGTCCCATACCGCCGGCAGCGAATAGCCGTAGAGAAACAGGAGCGCTGCCGCCGCCAGCACCGACATCACGCGCCGGACCGGACGGCTGGCGAGCGCCAGCACGAAGTCGAAGCGGATCTCGTCGGATTCGCGCAGAACGAAGGCTGCGCCCCAGAGCACCAGCCACAGCCACATCAGGATCGTCAGCTCGGACGCACCGCCGATCGGCAGGTTGAGAAGATAGCGGAACGCGACCTGTACAATGAAGGCGCAGAACATCACCGCCAGCATCAAAGCGGCGATATTCTCGGCCCTGCGGTGCAGCCACGCGCCTGTTTGCATCAGTTTCTGCAAGGTTTTCTGCCTCGAACGGACCGCACCCGGCACGCCGGGTGCGGACATTGACGGTTAATGCATCGGCTCAGAGTGCGTTGATGCGATCCAGCATGCCTTCCGGCCAGTCTTTCGACAGGTCGGAATCAAGATACATCTTCTGGGCATGTTCGCGGAAGGCATCGACATCGGGCGTGTAGATCTTAAGCCCCTGCTCCTCGAACGACGAAGCCAGTTCGCCTTCACGCGCCAGATGCTGCTCGGTGCTCCAGGCAATCGCCTCGTCCGCTGCCGCCTCGAATTCCGCCCGTTGCTCGTCAGTAAAGGAATCCCAGACCTTCTGGGAAATCACCAGCAGGTCATAACCGACCAGATGCGAGGTCATCACGATCTGGTCCATGACTTCGTAGAACTTCATGTTCTCGACATTGGGCAGCGGATTGTCCTGACCGTCGATCGCGCCCGTCTGGAGACCAGTATAGACCTCGGCATAGGCCATTGGCGTCGGGTTGGCGCCAAGTGCGCGGCCGAGGAACTGCCAGGCATCGCCGCCGGGCATTCTGAGCTTCACGCCGGCCATGTCCTCTGGTGTGTTGATCTCCTTGTCGATGCGCAAACCGACCTGACGCGTGCCGAAATAGGTCGGTCCGAGAATATGGATGCCAAGCTGATCTTCCGCCATGGCCTTCATCTCGGCCCCGGCATCGCTCTTGAAGAATTCATTCAGATGCTCTGCGTCGCGGAACAGATAGGCCGATGTCAGAATCGAAAAGGCCGGTACCTGCGAGGCGATATCCTGGGGCGAGACGTTGCCCATTTCCAGATTGCCGCGCTGGATGGCGATGATCTCTGTGGTCTGCTTGAACAGGTTGCCGCCATAATAGAGTTCGAGATCGGCTATATCGGCCACGTTTTCCTGAAGCTGCTTCATCATGTCCGCGCGGATATCCTGCTCGGAAAACACCGCCGAGAAGCGAAGCTGAGGCACGTCCTGTGCCAACGCCGGAGTGATGCTTGCAAATACCAGTCCGACGGACGCAACGGCGCCCAATAGATTTCTGCGATTGATCATTTCTTTTTCCTCCTGTTTGCATCCCGCCGGTCTCCCGTTGCAGGATGTCCTCACTATCGTGCGACATCTCGCACGCTCTCATGATTCCTCAGTCCGTAGTCCCGCTCCTCCTCAAAGACCGTTGATCTTGTCCAACATGCCTTCCGGCCAGTCCTTAGACATGTCCGAATCGAGATATTGCTTTTGCGCATAGGTGCGGAAAGCGTCGACATCCGGCGTGTAGACGTCGAGCCCCTCCTCCTTGAAGAAGGATACGAGTTCGTCTTCCTCTTTCAGATATTGCGCATTCGACCAGGTAAAGGCCTTCTCCGCCGCATCGCGCAGGGTCTGCTGCTGTTTCTCGCTCAGGCTGTCGAACCGGTCCGCGCTCATGATCAGCATGCCGAAACCGACATTGTGTCCGGTGAGCACGATCTGATCCGTCACCTCGTAGAATTTCATCGCCTTGTCGTTGGGGAGCGGATTGTCCTGACCGTCGATCACGCCGGTCTGCAAGGCGGTGTAGACCTCCGGATAGGCGATCGGCACCGGATTGGCGCCGATCGCCTTGCCGAGGAACTGCCAGCTTTCGCCGCCGGGCATGCGCAGCTTGATGCCGGACATGTCCGCGGGCGTCATGATCTTCCTGTCGCCGACGACATTGACCTGGCGGCGACCGTAATAGGCGGGCGCAAGGATCTCGATCCCCATGTTTTCGCGCGCGAGTTCGCGGAACGTATCGCCGACCTCGCTGTTGAAAATTCGCATGAGATGGTCCGCATCCCGCACGACATAGGCAGCACCGAGAATATCGAATGCCGGCACCTGTTCAGCGAAATCCGATGGCGGCAGGATGGCCAGATCGAGATTGCCGCGCTGGACGGCAACCAGTTCCGCGCCCTGCTTGACCAGCGTGCCATTGAAATGGGCTTTCAGGTTGAAATCGTCACTGATTTCGTCCGCGAAAATGCCTGTCATGGCCTGTGACCGCGGCACATCGGCCGAGGTGACATCGGAATAAAGCAGGTCGATCTTGTCCTGTGCCTGCGCATTGAACGCCATGGCGACCGTAACGGTTGCCATGAGCGCCAGGCCCCGAATCCTGGTATGAAATGTCACTTTGCGTCCTCCTCCTCAATTTCACTGAAAATCGAACCGGTGCTCGGCCACCCCCTGGCCGGCCCCGCTGATCGCAAAAACGCTGCCGGCGAGCGGCTCGTTTGCGCGTTGCTCCTCGCTTAAAAACTTGAATGCCGTGGTGACGAACAGCGTCTTGTAGTCCGGCCCGCCGAAACACAGGCAGGTCGGGTTGGTCACCGGCATATCGATGCTGCGGTCGATGCGGCCCTCGGGCGTGTAGCGCACGATCCTGCCCCCGGCAAAGAAGGCCTGCCACAGGCAGCCATCGGCATCCACGCAGGCGCCGTCGGGGCGCTCCCCGCCGGCGGAGTAGTCGGCAAAGACGGCGCGCGAGACCGGCCGCTCCCCGGCATCGTCCAGCGTGATCTTCCAGGTCAGGTGCCGACGGGTATCGGTGAAATACATATGCCGCCCGTCAGGATCGAAGGCGATGCCATTCGAAACGATAACGTCGTCGTAAAAGGCGGCAAACGAACCGTCCGGGTCGACACGGTAAAGGCTTCCCAGACCATCTTTCAGCCCGTTGTCCATGGTGCCGATCCAGAGCCGCCCGTTGCGGTCGACGCGACCGTCATTCAGCCGGGTTGCGGGAAAACGTTCATCCGGCACGCGGGCAAAGAGTTCGGATATCCCCGTTTGCGGATCGAGCATCACCAGATGCAGATCGCGGGCGACAAGGTGTTTGCCCGAGCGGGTGAGCGCCTGACTGCCAAGGTAAGTGCAGGGCTGGGCGCGCGAAAACGCCTCGCCGGTCGACGGATCAAGCTGCCAGAAATGGGGGTCTTCAATGTCGATCCACACAAGCCGCCGGGTCTGCTCGCACCAAAGCGGCGTTTCGCCGAGCCGGGCCTTTACTGTCTGAATACAGTCTACTTCAGGTGTCGTCATCCGTGCCCCCGTCATTTCCGTGGCACCGATGCGGGCCGCATCAGCCGGCGCTGGGCTGCGGTACGAAACGGCGCATTGACCGCGCCATAACCGGCATAGCCACCCCGCCGCTCGACGATCTCGAAGAAAATGCCGTCGCCGAACGGTCTGCTGTAAAGCTGGAAATAGGCGCCGTTCTTGTCTTCGTCATAAAGGATACTGTGGCGTTTAAGGCTTTCGATCATCTCGGCCCCGACCGCCAGACGGGCCACGAGGTCGTCATAATAATTGTCCGGCATCGGCAGGGCCTTGAAGCCATTTTTCGCGAGCGCCTCGGCCGTCGCAAAGATATCATCGGTCTCGAAGGCCACATGCTGCACGGACGAGCCGAAACTGTCGGCGACGAACCGGCCAGCGAAAGTGCGGTGCGTCTCGGCGCCGTTCAGCGTTATGCGCAAAGCGCCGTCCGGCGACTGGATCGCCTGGCTGCGAACGAGCCCGCCCGGATCGACGACATCGACGGTGGGCGACTTCCGGGTGTCGAAGAGCGACAGGTAGAACAGCGACCATGTCAGCATCTCTTCGTAATTCATCGTCTGTGCGATGTGATCGATCCGTTTCAACCCGGCGTCGCGCGCCAATGCCTCTTCTGCTGTTGGCCGGAATTCCGTATCCCAGACCCCGGCGAGGCCACTGCTGTCATCGATGAAATGCATCAGCCCCGCGCCGACGCCGCGAATGGCCGGGATATCGAGCTCGCCCGTGCCAACGGGCTGGTGAAACGAGGGGACGCCGAGCGCCTCGGCTCGCGCGACCGTGTCTTCGGCGCTTTCCACCTGCAGCCCGATATCGCAGATATTGAGGCCGTGGACGATGTGCGCGCTGTGGGCGAAACCCTCGCGCTCGGTATTGATGACAACACGGATTTCGCCCTGCTGCCAGAGTTCGACCTGCTTGGAAATGTGCCGCCCTGCCCGACGGAAACCGAGTGTGGACAGGATGTCGCTAAGCTCCGCCGCCTCCGTTTCGTCTGCAGCAAATTCCACGAACGAGACGCCCCGCGCCGTAATGCGCGGCGGCATATCGGGCAGGTCGAAGGCGTTTTCCGGCTCCAGCCGGCGAACCTGATCCATCAGGTAGACGAGCGAACGGTGACCGTCGCGGGCAATCGCGCCAGGACTGCCGCCACGAAACTGGTCGTTGAAGACTTCGAGGCTCAGCGGCCCCGCATAGCCCGTCGCGGCGACCGCGCGCATGAAGGACACGACATCGAGATCGCCCTCGCCCGGCATGTTGCGGAAGTGGCGGGACCAGTAGAGCAGGTCCATCTCGATGATCGGCGCATCGGCAAGCTGCACGAAAAAGATGCGGTCGCCGGGAATGCGGCGGATGGTATCGGGGTCAATGCCGCGCCCCAGCGTGTGAAAACTGTCGAGTATGAGCCCGATATTCGGATGATCGGCACGACGCACGACTTCCCAGGCGTCGCGATGGTCGAAGACATGCTTGCCCCATGCCAGCGCCTCGAAGCCGACGCGCAGGCCCCGTTTTGCCGCCCGCTCACCGAGCGCGGCGAAGTCGTCGGCCATGCGGTCGATGCCGCCAAGCGCTTCCGGGTGGGTCGACGAGCAAACCAGGACAAGATCGGTCCCCAGCTCCTGCATCAGGTCGAACTTGCGCTCCATGCGATCGAAGGCCCGCGCACGCAACGGCTCCGGCAGACCTTCGAAGTCACGGAACGGCTGGAACAGCGTGATCTCCAGACCGTGATCTCGCACCATCTTCCCGGCCTCTCGCGGGGAAGCGTCGAAGGCTATGAAATCCTGCTCGAATATCTCGATGCCATCGAAGCCGGCCGCTGAGATGGCCGCCAGCTTTTCAAGCAGGTCGCCGGCGATGCAGACAGTGGCGATGGAGGTCTTCATTCCGTCACGCCCCCTTTGTCCGGCACGGATGCCGCCAGCAGAGCCGGCTTCATCACGGAAATATCGGGCTCTTTCCCGGTGAACAGCTCGAAGGCGCGGACGGCCTGCCAGAGCGCCATGCCGGTGCCCGGCAGCACCGCGCAGCCCTTGCCGGTCGCCGCCTTGATCAACTCCGTCTCGGGCGGGAAATAGACGATGTCGGCGACGAAGTGATGCGGTGCGATCAGGCGCTCCGGGAGCGGGCAGCCCGGCAGCTTTTCCATGCCGACCGGCGAGGCATTGACGATCCCGTCAACCTCAGCCGCGATCTCGGCATCATCGGCACCGACGACCCGATCCGGGCCGAAATGCGCCCGCAGGATATCGACAAGCTCACCGGTTCTCTTGCTGTCCGGATCAAGGACGAAGAGTCGCCCGACATTTTCGTCGAGCAGCGCATGCGCGACAGCCCTGCCGGCGCCGCCGGCACCCAGAAGCAAGACGCGCTCGCGGGCAATGTCGTTCGGCAGGCCTTGACGGAAGCTCATCGCAAAGCCCCAGCAATCGGTATTGTGACCGATGCGCCGGCCATTGCCGAAGACGATGGTATTAACCGCGCCGACCAATTGCGCATCCTGGGACAGTTCGTCGAGGTGCGGGATCACCGCCTGCTTGAAGGGATAGGTCACGTTGAGGCCGCGATAGCCTTCGGCCTGCAGCAGATCGAGCGTCTCTCCGATCGTCGGAGGCAGATCTCGTTCCAGAACATCGATAAAGTCGTACTGGTAATCGAGCCCAAGCGCCCCGGCTGCCGCCATATGCATGCCCGGCGTGCGCGAACCGCCGATTCCCTGGCCCAACAGCCCGACCCTCAGAGCCTGACCGGAACCGGCGCGCGGTGAACGGGCCTGTGTGACAACCATGCAGAAACGACCTCCCGAAAATCTCCTGTTTTTGATTTTGTTCAATTCAGTTAATTATGTCAAGACAATGTACGGATCAGTTAGTTTTGTTTTTTGAGGGTCGCGCAATTCTTCGCTTTGCAGTAGACCGCAAAGGGGAATTTCAGGAGGAGAGAACTTGGCGAAGGACGAGATCAACGAGGTGCCGGATGCGGCTGCGCGGCGCAGCTGGAAGCAGGATCCGGAAGCCGTGCGCGAAAATATCCTGCAGACTGCCAGGGCCGTCTTCGTCGCCCACGGGCTTTCCGGCGCGAAAATGGATGAGATCGCCGCGCGTACGCGAACCTCCAAACGCATGATCTACTATTATTTCGGCGACAAGGAAGGCCTCTACCGCGCCGTTCTGGAAGACGCCTATGCGCGCATGCGCCGCGCGGAGGACGATCTCGATCTCGGCCGCCTTCATCCGGTGGAAGCCCTGCGGCAGCTGACGGAATTCACCTTCGACCACCATAACCGCGAGCGCGATTTCGTGCGGCTGGTGATGGTCGAGAATATCCATGAAGGCCGCCACATGTCGAAGTCCGAGATGATCTCGGGGCAGAACAGCTCCGCCATCCGGCTTCTGGAGGAAATCTACAAGCGCGGTTGCGACGAGGGCCTGTTCAGGTCCGGTCTGACCGCGCTTGAACTGCACTGGCACATTTCCGCGCTCGCGATTTTCAACGTTTCCAACCGAGCCACCTTCTCGAACATTTTCGGTTCGGCGCTCTTCGAGCCCAAAGGTCAGGACATGCTGCGCCGCCACACCGGCGACATGGTGCTGCGCTTCGTGATGAAGCCGGGGCTTTCACCGGAGGACGCCGAGCAACGCCCGCAGACAAGACCGCGCAAGATCGACCCCGGCATCTATCGCTTTCTCGAAGTTCTGGAGGCACAGAAGGCGAGCCTGCCCGAGGGTACGACGCTGGAGGCGCGACGCGTGCTCTACAATTCGATTGCCCGCAACCTGCGGCTTCCCACACCGCCCAATATCGAAACCGATTCCGAACACTGGATCGACAGCCCCGGCAGGCCGGTTCGCGTGCGTCTCTTCCGGCACCAGAGCAGCGGCCCACAGCCCGCCCTCGTTTATCTGCACGGCGGCGGTTTCAGCCAGGGAAGCCCCGAATCGCACTGGGACATTACCGCGCGGCTTGCCTCATGGACCCGGCAGACGGTGATCTCCGTGGACTACGCCCTTGTCCCGGAGCACCCGTATCCGACGCCATTGGAACAGACGCTTTCGGTCCTCGGCTGGACTCGCGACCGGGCGAGCGATCTCGGCGTCGATGCGACCCGCATCGCCGTCGGCGGTGACGGAGCGGGCGGAAACCTTGCAGCCGCCACCGCGATGATCTGCCGGGACAAAAACGTGCCGCTTTGTGCCCAGCTGCTGATCTATCCGATCTGCGACTTCGACCTGTCCCGGCCATCCTGCCTGCAGAATGGCGAAGGGCCTCTGCTGCGCGTGGACGAAATCAACGCCATGGCGAGCGCATACTGTCCGGACACAGAGAGGCAAAGATCCGATCCGCTGGTCGCGCCGCTCTTGGCACCTTCGCACAGGCATCTGCCACCGGCCTTCATCGCGCTCGCCGCCAATGACCCGATGCGCGACAGCGGCGCGGCCTATGCGGCGGCGCTGAAGACGGCCGGCGTCGAGGTGACCGTCGACGAGGGGGACGGCCTCGTGCACGACTATCTGCGCGCCCAGAGCCAATGCGCCCTCGCCGAAGACAAGCTCAGGATCATGAGCGACTGGCTTTACGAGGTCTTCCGGATGGCCGACAGCGCCTGACACGGTTTCAGCCCGTACCCATCCGCTCGACCTTTCCGCAAAGGTCGATGGCGGCGCCAAGCCCACGTCCGGTTGCCATCGCCATTTGCGGCAGGATCATCCATTCCAGCGACCAGGCCGCGCCCGAGCGTTCCTGTTCGTGGATCAGCGCCTGATGCATGCCGGAAAGCTGGGCGGCGTTGAAGCGGGAAAGGGTCACAAGCAGCTCGGCCAGAACCGGATTGCTCTTGTGCGGCATGGCCGATGACCCGCCACCGCCGGAAAGCGCGATTTCGTCGATGCCCTGCTGCGCCATCAGCGCGATATCCTGCCCGATCTTGCCAAGCGTGCCGGAAATCAGCGACAGCGCGGACGCATATTCGCCGATCCCGTCGCGCATCGCGTGCCAGGCCTTTTCCGTCGGCCGAAGGCCAAGCGCCCGGGCGACATCGGCGACAATCGCATCCGCCTTGTCGCCGAGCGCCGAACGGTCTCCGGCTGCCCCGCCGATCTGTACCTTTTCGACACGCGGCCTTAGCGCCTGCAGGCGCGCGACATGATCATCGAGCGGCAGCCGCCAGGAAAGCACACGGTCGCGAACCGTGATCGGCATTGCCGCCTGCATGCGGGTTCGCCCGGTCAGTTCATTGTCGCCGAAACGCCGCTCCAGCACGGTCAGCGTTGCAATCAGCTGATCGAGGCGGGCGAGGAAGATCCCGGTCGTCTCGCTGAGCGTCATCGCCAGCGCCGTATCGATCACGTCCTGAGATGTCGCTCCCTTGTGCACGGCCTCGGCGGGCGCGATGGTCTTGAGGATTTCGACAAGGGCGGGCACCGGCACGCCATCGGCACCGGTGCCAGTTCCAAGCGCCTCCGGCGATATCGTCGCCTGCTCGATGGCGGTCGCCGCGCTTTCTGCGAGCGTCGCATCGAACAGTCCGCAGGCACCGAGAGCGCGGCTCCACGCCGCCTCGAAGGCCAGCATGTGGCTCAGCTGCCGTTCGGGTGCCCAGATTGCCGCCGTTTCCGCGTCGCTGAAGAGGCCGCCAAGCCAGGGGTGATCGAAGACAGATGTGTTCACGCAATTCGCTCCGTAGAACACCGGCGCGGTTTGCGGCCGCGCCGGTGCAGCCTGATCAGATGTCGAGGAAAACCGTTTCGCCCTCGCCCTGCAACCGGATATCGAAGCGATATTGCCCCTCCCCCGTCTTTTTCGCAATCAGGGTCGGCACCCGGTGCTTCAGCTCGACGGCGTTCAGCAGCATGTCGCCGCTATTGTCCTCGTCGTCGAAATAGATGCGGGTGTTGAGGCCGATATTGATGCCGCGCGCCACGATCCAGATCGAGATATGCGGCGCATTATGCGAACCGCCCCGCCCCTGGAAAGCGCCCGGCTTGACGGTGCGCAGCAGGAACTCGCCGCTGTCGGCATCGGCAGCGAAGCGGCAGTGCCCCGAAACGGCAGGGTCGGCACCCGGCTGGCCGGGGAAGATGCCGGCGGCATCGGGCTGCCAGCTTTCGAGCATTGCATCGCGAATGGCGTTGCCGGTTCCGTCAAAGACCTGCCCCCGGATCTCGATGATCGCGCCCTTGGCGCCATCGGAGATGGCACGCTCGCCGATTTCCGCGTCATAGGTTCCGGGATTGCCCGCATAGGTCGGCATACAGCCGATATGGACATAGGGGCCCGCTGTCTGTGACGGCGTTTCGGCCAGCAAATCGGGTCTCCTGATCATCTCACAAACCCTCCAGTCTGTTTTCGAACATGGTCTGACGGCGGCCACGGAGCACGATATCGAACCGGTAGGCGAGGAAATCGAGCGGCCGGGCCATCGACATGTCGAGCGGCGCGACCAGCCGGTCGAGATCGCCGCGATCCTTTACCGTATTGGCAATGGGACAGAGGTCGATCAGCGGATCGCCTTCGAAATAGAGCTGGGTGATCAGCCGCTGGCCGAAGCTGTGGCCATAGACCGAAACATGGATATGCATTGGCCGCCAGTCATTGCCGCGATTGGGCCAGGGATAGGCCCCGGGGCGAATGGTCAGAAATTCGTAATAGCCGTTCTCATCGGTGAGCGCGCGCCCGCAACCGCCGAAATTCGGGTCGAGCGGCGCCAGATAGCCGTCCTTCTTGTGACGGTAGCGGCCGCCGGCATTGGCCTGCCAGATTTCCACGAGCGTTTCGGGAATCGGCTTGCCGCGTTCATCGAGCACACGGCCGAAGACCAGAATGCGTTCGCCGATCGCCGGGGCAGCGCCCTTGGTCCAGTTCATGATCAGGTTGTTGTCGAGCGCGCCGAACTGGCCATGGCCGAACATCGGCCCCGTCTCCTCCGACGGGCCGCTTTCCAGCGACAGCAGCGGCAGCGTCGGCGAACGCGCCACCGAGGTCTTGTAATCCGGTGTATAGGCCGGTGGATGAACCGCGCGATTTCGCGGGATCAGCGGCCCGAGATCAGTCATCATCATTCTCCTCCATTTCGGCATAGGTGGCCCTGGCCAGCTTCAGCGCATGGTTGGCGCGCGGCACCCCCGCATAGATCGCCACATGCTGGAATGCCTCGATGACATCCTGCTTGCTGGCCCCGGTGCGTTTCGTCGCACGGATATGCATGGGTATTTCATCGAAGTTTCCGGTGGCCGCCAGCAGCGCCAGGGTCAGCATCGACCGCTCGCGCCTGGTGATGGCATCGGAGGCCCAGACCGTACCCCAGGCGCTTTCGGTGATCAGCGTCTGGAAGGCTTCGTCGAGCCCGGTCTTGGCCGCCTCGGCCCGGTCGACGTGGCTGTCGCCGAGGACCGCGCGGCGGACCTTCATGCCGTTGGCGTAGCGCTCAGTCATGGCGGGTCTTCTCCAGAAAATCGGTCATCAATGCGGCAACGGCCTCCGGCTTTTCGACACAGGGCAGATGCCCGGCATCGTCAACGATATGGAATGTCGCATGGCAGAGCCTGGCCGTTTCGGCCACCAGTTCAGGCGGCGTCGAGCCATCAAGCGCACCGGCAATCGCCATTGCCGGACAGGCGATCTGCGTGCAGCCTTCCCTAAGATCCACCTCCGCCAGAGCGTGACAGCAGGCGATATAGCCTTCAAGCGTCGTGCGCTCGAGCATGTTGCGCCACTGCGATGCCTCGGGACTGCCAAGAAACGCGGGCGAAAACCAGCGCGGCAGAATGCCATCGGAAATCGCGGCAATGCCGCCGTCGCTGAGGGCGGCGATGCGCTCGCCCCAGCTTTCCGCGGTGCCGATCTTCGCCGCCGTATCCATCAGCACCAGCGCCTGCGTCAGATCGGGACGTTTGATTGCAAACGACTGGGCGATCAGCCCGCCGATGGACAGGCCGACAAAGGTCACATCACGGAGATCGAGCGCTTCGCAGATGGCGATTGCATCGTCGCTCAGCATATCGATCGTGTAAGGCCCGGGAGTGAGATCGGAAAGGCCGTGGCCACGCTTGTCGTAGCGCACCACCCGCAGATCCCGCGGCAGACGCGCGACCAGGCCATCGAAGACGCGAAGATCGGTGCCAAGTGAGTTGGCGAACAGGACGACCGGGCCGCCACGCGGTCCCTCGTCGCGCACATGAAGTGCTGCATCGCCTGAACGGATCATCATCCTCTATCCTCCATGACACGTTTTGCCATAGCCAATCGGCATAAAAAATTATATTTTCGGGAAAATTTCATAACCTATGGGTTATATGCATGTTCGACCCGCGCATTCGCATGCGGCATCTGCATTGCTTCCTGGAAACCGCCCGTCGCGGCTCGCTGAGTGCGGCCGCCGAGACGCTGAACGTCAGCCAGCCCGCCGCCTCGAAAACAATCCGGGAGCTTGAGGAGATCCTTGAGGTGGCGCTGTTCGACCGCTCCGGGCGGCGGCTGGCGCTGACCCAGGCGGGCAAGACCTTTCAGCGCTATGTCGGCGCCGCACTTGTGGAACTTGGCCGCGCGCAGGACCTCGTCCGCGAACGGCCGGTGCGACGCTCGCGCATCGCGGTCGGGGCATTGCCGACGGCGGCCACCGTGCTTTTGCCGCACGCGGCCCTTTCGCTGCGGAAGACGGCGCCCGAATGTCTGCTCAGGGTGACGACCGGGCCGAACTGGCTGCTCCTGTCGCAATTGCGCGAAGGCGCGCTCGACATGGTCGTCGGCCGCATGGCGGCGGCCCAGCTGATGGAGGGGTTGTCCTTTCGCCAGCTCTATTCCGAGCCGATTGCCGCCATCGTGCGCGCCGGCCACCCGCTTGCCGGCGCGGCGGCGGATGCTGCAACGCTCGGCCGCTATCCGTTGATGCTGCCGCCGCCGGGCGCGGTCATCGCCCCGCAGGTGCAGGCCTATCTGCACGGCATCGGGCTTGTCGATCCGCAAGCCGCCTTCGAGAATGTCGGCCTTGCCTTCGGGCGCAAGGTGGTTCTGTCCTCCGACACGATCTGGTTTATCTCCGCCGGCGTGGTTCACGACGAGCTTGAAAGCGGCCTGCTTTCCGGCATTCGTCTGAATGACGACCTGCTGGGTGGCCCGGTCGGTGTGGCAATGCGCAATAATGCCGTGATGACCGACGAACAGCGTCACCTGCTTGCGGCCCTCGTCGAGGCCGCCGGGCATCGATAGGTCAGAGCGCCTCCAGCGCGATCGCGATGTCCTGACCGACGCCGATGCACATGGCGGAGAGCGATTTCTCGCCGGGTTTCAGCTCGAGCATGGCCGTGCCGGTCAACGGAAAAGTGCACGCACTGACCAGTTTGGACAAACCATCCCTGGGGACGTGATCGGTGACCACCGCAACGCGCCCGGTACCATGCACGAGATCCAACCGACGGCGGGAACGCTCTTCGAGCCGACCCGCAGTTCGCAAGATCGCCATTCTACGCCAACTGACAGGCCACCAGCACGGCAAGTTCGAGATGGCCGCCGCGCACCCTGGCGAAGCTGTCGGCATGGTGAAAGAAGGGTGCGCCGTGCTTGAGCATGATCGCCTTTGCCCCGACCGTCACCTTCCTCTTCGCCATCGACCTTCCGCCGATGAAGCTCGCCGGCTTCATGCAAGGGCTGACCGACAATCCGTTAGCCTTGAGCATAAGCAGCTCTAAACATAAGTCGCCTGGCTGCGGCGTTCCATGGTTCAGGCTCCTTGTCTTCGCGCGATCAGGAAGCGGTAGATCAGGGGCAGGAAGAGGACGGCCGTGAATATCCGGACGATATGGTGGCAGGCGACATAGACCGGGTCGGCGTCGATTGAAATCGCGATCAGGCCCATTTCCGTCACGCCGCCCGGCGCGAAGGCAATGAACCCGACGATCACGGAATTATATCCGAGCATCGAAACCGTCAGGCCCGCCACCGCCGCCACCGAAAGGGAAACGACGATCAGCGGAAACGAAAGCATCACCGATTTGTAGAGCGTGCGCATGTCGACCGCCGCGAACCGGCCGCCAAGGCTGGCGCCGATGACGAGTTGGGTGACCTGGACGAGCGATGTCGGGATCAGGGCGAATGTGAGCCCGGTCGAATGCAGCGCCGCGCTCGCGATCATCGGACCGATCATATTGGCCGCCGGCAGGTGGATCTTGCGGGCGACATAAGCGCCGACGAAGGCGGCGACCGCCATCAGCAGGGTATCCAGCACTCCGATCGGGTTCACCGCGTCCGGCGTGCTCGCCCCGCTCGCGCTGCCGACAGGGTGGCCGACATAGACGGTCAGCAGCAGAGGGATGATGGTGACAGCAAGCGAAATCCGCGCCAGATGCTGCACCACCGTGAGCGTCGGGTCGCCATTGAACCGCTCGCTGATGATCACCGCCTCAACGACGCCGCCCGGCGAGGAGGCGAAGAAGGCGGTGGCGCGATCAAAGCCGCCCAGCCGCTTCAGAAGTACATAGCTGATCATCTGCGTCACGAGCGCGAACGGAATGACAAGAAGCAGCGACGGCCACCACTTTCCCATATGCATGACCGTCTGCGGCGTGACCTGTGATCCGATCATGAGGCCGATGATGGGAATGAAGATGTTCCGCAACGGCGTCGGCATCACCGGTATCGCGCCGAAAACCTTTGGCTTGGCCATAGCCACCGCCGCCGCCGCGAAAAGCGGCCCGAGCATCCAGGGCAAGGGCATCCCGGCGGCAACCGCCCCCCAGGCGCCCGCCCCGGCGACCGTAAAGATGACCAGAAGCCGTATGCCGTGAGGCAGGTATTGGATCATCTTCCCGCGCCGTTGCCCCGAGCCCGCATATGGCGGCTGTCGCCCCGGCCCGGGAGCCGACAGGTATTCGACGATTTTTCCATTGCGGCCTCCCCCTTTTCCTTGTCACAACATGCAAAGCGCGTATTTGACAAGACAGTCATTCGAATTTATTTCCGGCTAGACGGTAAATAAGTCAATAGCTGACGGAAAATGCGTCAATCGGAGGTCTTGAAATGCCGGCTCTACCCCTGGAAGGAATTAAGGTTGTCGATTTTTCACGGGTGCTCGCCGGTCCGCTGAGCACCCAGGTTCTCGGCGACCTCGGCGCCGATGTCATCAAGATCGAGCATCCCGAGCGCGGCGATGACACGCGCGATTGGGGCATCCGCATCGGCGAGACCGAGACGACCTATTACTACGCCTTCAACCGCAACAAGCGCTCGGTCGCGCTCGACCTCGCCGATCCGGCCATGGTCGAGGTGGCGCGCGCCCTGGTCGCCGATGCCGATGTCGTCGTCGAGAATTTCAAGCAGGGCGGGATGGAACGCTTCGGCCTGGGGTTCGAGGATCTGCTGAAGATCAACCCCCGGATCATCTATTGCTCGATCGCCGGCTACGACCGGGCCGGGGAAGAGGCGAAGCGCTCGGGTTACGACCTCGTCGTCCAGGGCGAGAGCGGCCTGATGGCGATCAATGGCGAGGCCGGGCGTCCGCCGCTGAAATTCGGCGTCGCTGTCGTCGACATGTTTACCGGCATGTACGCGGCCCAGGCGATACTCGCCGCGCTGGTGCAGGTGCAACGGACCGGACGCGGCCGCCGTGTCGATCTCTCGCTCTATGATTGCGGTGTGACGCTCAGCGCCTATTACGGGCTCGATGCCCTGGTGATGAAATCCGATCCGCCGCGATACGGCAATGCGCATCCGTCGATCGTGCCCTATGGCGTGTTCGACGCGGCTGACGGACCGCTCGTCATCGCGGTCGGCAACAACCGCCAGTTCAGGTCCCTGTGCCGGGACGCGCTTGGACGGGCGGATATGGCCGATGACCCACGCTATGCCACCAACATACTGCGATCGCGGCACCGTGACGCGCTGGTCCCGGAACTGGAGCGTGAACTGCTCAAACACAGGCGCGCGGACCTGCTGAAGAACCTCTCGGCAGCCGGCATTCCATGCGGCGAGGTCCTGGGGCTCTACGAAGCACTGACACATCCGCGCACCGCGGCGTCGGAGATGGTGGTCATGCACCGAACGGCGCAGGGAGAGGACGTCGCCTTTACCGCCCCGCCATGGCGCATCGACGGCGAACGCTGCGCCGTTCGTCCACCGCCGACCCTCGGGGAACACACCGTCGAGGTTCTCGCCAGCCTGAAGAAGGACTGATCGACCGTTGATGGCCGGGTGGCGGAATTTCCTCGTCCTTTGTCATGGATTGGCAAGCTCGCCATAGCGCATATAGGCCGCCCGTCTCTCTCATCTTGTGCTATTCTTCTGATTGAGGTCCCGGTCGATCGCTGTCCTTCCGGTCTTGCCACGGCGGCGCCGTTGACAGAGGATCGATCGGCGGAGGGATGCGGGTATGGCCGATAGCGTAACGATGGCGCCGATCGTGCGATCGTCGGTGCTGACATGCGCGGCCGATCAGGCCGCGATGCAGCCATGGATCGACATGGAGTGTTTTCAACTCGGCCGCGGCAAAACCGTTTGCCGCATGGAAACGATCGACCTCGGAAGCCAGCAGGTCGTGCATGAGGATCAGGCCGCATCGGTCCAGAAGATCGGCAAAACGCCGGCCAATCTGTGTACGCTTTCCTATTGCACCCCGGACCAGGCATTCCGGTTTTCCGATCAGGGCATCAACCACCCGGATACCGTGTTCTTCCTGCCGGAACACACATGTTTCGATCTTTACGTGCCAGCCGGCACGCGCACGACCTATATCAGCTTCGATCAGGCCGCCTTCATCCGCGAAGCACGGATACTCAACCCGCGACGCTGGGAGGAGGCTCCGGAGGCGATCCGGTCTTGGACCGCGCCCTCGAAAGGGGGGCTCGCCGCAGATATCATGGCCTTCACTGAGCAGGCAGCGCCTGAGCGCGGCATGCCATGCGACAACGCGATGATCAGGGACCTGCTGCTGCAATCCGCCCTGCAGGTGGCCGCCCAGAGCGAGGGCTTCGAGGGCCTTTCGCGTGCCGCGCGCGCCCGCGCCTTTGCCGTTTGCAGCCTCGCGCGCGCCTATATAGAAAGCTGCGTGGAAAGCGACCGGCTGCCGACGATCGTGGATATCTGCGCGGCCACCGGCGTCTCGCAACGCCGGCTGCAATATGCGTTTCACGAATATATCGGCATGTCGCCCAATACCTATCTGCGTTTGCTGCGCCTCAACCGGGCGCGTGCGGCGCTTGCCGCGGCCAGCCCGCGTCAGACGACGGTGACGCGGGTGGCGATGCAGCACGGCTTCCTGCATTTCGGCCGTTTCTCGGGCGATTACAGGCGCATCTTCGGCGAAACGCCGTCGGTCACGCTCGCCGCTTGCCACCGGAACTGATTTTCCGCAATTTTGCGGAAATCGGATAGCCAATAATAGCTGTCGCTGTAAGCGTATCACGGCAATCAGAAAAACATGCACTTGCCGATCCTGCAGGATCGGTAAACCAACAGGGTCAGAGCGGCCGCATCGCGCGCCGCAGCAGGAGGATAATGCCATGTGCGATCAATGCGATAGAGGAACACTCGGCCGTCGCGGCCTATTGATGGGCGGTTTGGCGCTTTCGCTTGCGGTTCCGTTTGGCGGGCGCGCTTTCGCCCAAACCACGGCCACCCCGCCGGCTTCCCCCGATGAGGCGATCCAGCGCCTGATGGACGGCAATGCGCGCTATGTCGCCAACACGCCGAACAATGCCGACCACTCGGTGACGCGCAACACCAGGGCTGCCGGCCAGTCGCCCTTTGCCGCGATCGTCGCCTGCGCGGATTCGCGCGTGGTGCCGGAACTGATCTTCGATCAGGCGCCGGGCGATCTGTTCGTCGTACGCGTCGCCGGAAATTTCCTGAGTGAGGACGGCATTGCCAGCCTTGAATTCGCGGCCGCCGTTCTCGGCGTTCAGGCCGTCATGGTTCTCGGCCACACCAGTTGCGGGGCGATACGCGCGACCATCGATTCGATCCGCGATAACGAACTGCCGCCGGGCCATCTGCCGAGCCTGGTCAATGCCATCCGGCCCGCAGTCTACAACGCCATGCAGCAGAACCCCGAGGATCTGCTTGCCGCTGCTACCGCGGAAAACGCTGTCTATAACGCCCGCATCGCCGCGGAAACCGGACCAATTCTCAGCGACATGAATGAATCGGGCACGGTGAAATCGATCGCCGGCGTCTACGATATCGCGACCGGCAAGGTGGCGTTTCTCTAGGGCCACACCAGCCACTGCGGAAAACAAAAACGGCGCCGGGATGCACCCCGGCGCCGTTTGCTATTCGGGAGAAGGCATCACGCCATGGCGCGCGGCTTCACCAGGTTGCGCTCCACCAGCAGCTCCGCGATCTGGATCGCGTTCAGCGCCGCGCCCTTGCGCAGATTGTCGGCGACCACCCACATGGCGAGGCCATTCTCGACGGTCGCATCCTCGCGGATGCGGGAGATGAAGGTGGAATCCTCGCCGGCGCATTCGACCGGGGTCATGTAGCCGCCGTCCTCATGCTTGTCGATCACCTGGCAGCCGGGCGCCTCGCGCAGGATGTCGCGAGCCTCATCGGCCGTGATTTCCTTCTCGAACTCGATATTGACCGATTCCGAATGGCCGATGAACACCGGCACGCGCACGGCGGTGCAGGTGACCCTGATCTTCGGGTCGAGCATCTTCTTGGTCTCGGCCAGCACCTTCCATTCTTCCTTGGTGTAGCCGTCTTCCATGAAGCTGTCGATGTGCGGAATCACGTTGAAGGCGATGCGCTTGGTGAACTTCTTGGTCTCGATCGGGTCGGCCACGAACACGGCGCGGGTCTGGTTGAACAGTTCGTCCATGCCGTCCTTGCCGGCGCCCGAAACCGACTGATAGGTCGAGACAACCAGCCGCTTGATCGTCGCGCGATCATGCAGCGGCTTCAGCGCGACGACGAGCTGGGCGGTCGAGCAGTTCGGGTTGGCGATGATGTTGCGCTTGCGGAAGAGCTCGATCGCATCCGGATTGACCTCCGGCACGATCAGCGGCACGTCGGCGTCGTAGCGCCAGGCCGACGAATTGTCGATGACCACGCAGCCGGCCGCGCCGATCTTCGGCGACCACTTCTGCGAGATCGTGCCGCCGGCCGACATCAGGCAGATATCGGTGTCGGAAAAGTCATGGTTTTCGAGGTTCTTCACCTTCAGCGTCTTGTCGCCGTAGGAGACTTCCGTGCCGACGGAACGGCTGGAGGCGAGCGCCACGACCTCATCGGCGGGAAAGCCGCGCTCTTCGAGGATGGACAGCATTTCGCGCCCGACATTGCCGGTGGCGCCCACGACTGCAATCTTGAAACCCATGATGATAAGCTCTCTTTCGTTTCTCTCCTCGAAAATCGCGGGAGTGGAAGAGCGGCCGAAACGGCATCTTCCCGTCCCCGGCGTGACCGGGGAGAGAGCGGTAGGCCAGGAACGTCAGACGGTTTTCGTCGTCGTTTTCTTGGCTGTTTTCATGAAACTGCGGGAAGGCGATATCCGACCGCCGGCGCGGGGCGCCAGGGTGATATCAGCAGCAATGTGACGCGCGAACAGCGGCATATTCGGCTTTTCCTTCTACCGCGAAGGCTAATGGCCCTTTTGCGTGGTCAAGTCAAGGTCTGTTTGCGGCACTGCATGGTGCGGGTGCTTGCGCATGAATTCCGGCTTCAGCGCGGAAAAGCCGTTGCGCGGCACCGGCCAGCCCTGCGGATCGATGCTGAACACCATGCGATAGCGCGAAAAGACGATCGCGGTCAGATAGGTAAACCAGCTTCCGAAGGCGAGCCCGGCGATGACATCGCTCGGATAATGCGCGCCTACGATGATGCGGCTCATCGCTATGCAGACGGCGAGGCTGAAAAACAGGATGCGGTGGCGCGGCAGGAAAAACGCCGCCGCCGTGAAGATCGCGGCAACCGTGGTGGCATGCCCCGAAGGGAAACTGGAATACTGCCCGGCAAAGCTCATGGGATCGAAGGCAAACGGGCTCAGGTCGTAATAGACCAGCATGTTCGGCCGCGGCCTGCCGATCAGCCCCTTCAGAAGATTGACGGCCAGGCCGGAAAGCGCGACCGCGGCAAACACGAAGCTTGCCGCCTGCGCCAGAAACACGCCCTTGGCGCGGGTGCGCCGATCCGCCTCATCCGCCGCCCCGGCCGCCGTCATGCCAAGCGCGAACACAAGGACACTGGTGATCAGTATCCACTCCGACTGGCCGAAATGGGTGATGAACTCGCCATATTCCCTGATCGGACCGGAGAGATCGCGGGCCATCAGCCCGACGGGATAATCGAGTATCGCGAAGGCAACGAACAAAAGGCCCGCCACGCCCACCATGAAACCGCGCCAATGCGTGCACGGCCACTTCTGGTCCTTCAGTTTTCTGCGCTGGCTGAACCAGCGGTAGCGCACCGTCATCGCCCCTCCGAATATTCACACCGGCATCCCCACCGGCCAGGCGGATGTTAAACGAGCCGGGCAGCGGCATCAACGCCCGCAGCCGACCCGGCTTCGCAAAAGCAACTAACTTTTCCACATAACAGGAAGATTACGACCGCAACCGGTCGCGCAGGCGCGGATGCGGTCGGCGCACCGGCAGCCCCCTTTCCGGCACTGCAAACAGCAGCCGGTAGCGGGCGAAGACGCAGGCCACGAGCACCGAAATCCAGGTGCCATAGAACAGCCCCGCCGAGACATCGCTCGGATAATGCGCGCCGACGGCGATGCGGGCGAAGCCGAAGAAGATGGCGAAGGCGGCGAAGAACGGCCCGAGCCGTGGATAGAGCAGCGCCAGCCCGGCGAAGATCGCGCCCGATGTCGTCGAATGGCCCGAGGGGAAGCTTGCGTAATCATAGGCCCAGACGCCGACATTGAAGTGCAGGTCGCCGACCGTATCGAACAGCGTCGGACGCGCCCGGCCGATCAGGCGTTTGACGACATTGACGGTGGCGCTGGCGAGCGCGACGGAACAGAACAGGTAAAAACCCTGATGCAGCACAAGCGCGGCGCGGAATTTCACCCGCGGGCTGGCAAGGCAGGCGATAGCGACATAGGCGAGGACGGTTACAGTCCCGCTTGCGCCCAATATCCACGGCGCGGTGGTGACATCGGTCAGCCGCGCGGCGAAATCCTG